>DATBQT010000205.1:0-7761 GCA_036560685.1 Acidimicrobiales bacterium | reverse complement strand
GACGCCGACTTCATGGACGTCGACGCTGCGGACGCCGCGAGCGACCTCGCCACCTACGTCGAGGAGTGCCAGCGCTGCCGGGACGCCGTCATTGACCTCTCGCTCGACGACGTCGTCCCGAGTCGCGGCGACCACCCCGATCGCACCCGCAACGTGCGTTGGATCTACCTGCACATGCTCGAGGAGTACGCGCGGCACAACGGGCACGCGGACCTGCTCCGAGAGGGCATCGACGGCGTGACGGGGGACTGATCTCGCAGGCATGCCGTCGGCGCCTGTCAGTTGGTGATCACCCGAACGATCGCACCCGTGGCGGGGTTGAGTTCGGTGACGCGGCTCTGTGTGCGGTCGACGACCCAGATGTGGTGGGCATCCGCGGACACGGCCGGGAAGCCGAAGCGGTGCGCGAGCACGACCGTGGTCTTCCCAGAGGTCTCGTCGAACGCGAGGACGAGGCCGCTGCGCTGTTGGTCCGCGCCCCAGAGTGTGCGGCCGGACCAGGCGAGCGAGTCGAGCCCCGACAGCTGGTGCGTCGAGTTGGAGATCGTACGCATGAGGTGGCCGTTGGCGACGGCCACCTCCGAGATGTGACCCCCGAGCGCGTTCGACACCCACAGCCGGATGCCGTCGCTCGCGAGTGACGTGGGTGCGTCGAGCCTCGCCGATCCTGACGAGATGACGCGCACGACCTTGGCCGTGACGGCGTTGAACTCGGTGAGCGAGCCCTTGCCAGCGCCGTTGGCGGTCCAGACGTCGTGGTGCACGACCACCATGGCATGGGTGCCCGCGAACCGGTAGAGCGGTCCGGTGAGCACCCTGAGACGCCTGCCAGTGGTCTCGTCAAGCTCCGTGACCCGCGAGCCGGCCCCGTTGAGCACGAACACGTGGTGGTCGGCGACCACCATCGCCGAGGGGACCTCGAATCGGTACGCGGGGCCGGAGAGGACGCGGATGAGCTTCCCGGTCGACGCGTGAAAGACAGTGACGGAGTTGCTGGCGGAGTTCGCGACCCATACGTGGTCGCCGTAGGTTGCGATGGCGTCGGAGATGTCGAAGCGGTAGGTGCTCCCCGCGACGTTCCTGAGCTCCCTGCCCGTCGCGGCGTCAAGCTCGAGGACCGAGCTCGACCCGGTGTTCGCGATCCAGACGTGGCGCCCGTTGGACACGAGCGCCGACGGCACCGAGATGTCGACCTTGAGCTGCCCCGAGGGGCGAGGGGCCGCGGTCGCCGCGGTCGCTCCCAAGGCGAAGCCACCAAGGACGAGGGCGCCGAGCAGGGAAGTGGTCAACGCACGACGTCGGGTCGCACGGGCGCGAGGCGGCACCTCGCAACGTTAGGGCGCGATGCCCCGTGCGCCGGTGCTTTTGCTCAGGGCGTGTTTGGCGGGTCGTCGAGATGCAGGAGCCCGCGAAGCGACATGAGCAGCAATCGGATCCATGCGTCCTCGTCGACGCCTCGCTGATCCAGGTCGCCAAGCACCCGTCCGAGCGTGACCGCCTGGATATACAGGGCAATCGCCCTCGGCTCCACGCCCTCTTTCAGCCAGCCGCGCCCCTTGAACTCTGCACCGAGCGCCTCGCCCACGTCGAGGATCAGCGTCTGGGTGGCGCTGATCGACTCGAGGAGCTCAGGTCGCGACGCGGCCGCCCCGATGAGCTCGACGCGCCGGAGGCGGCTCGGGGCGCGCGCTGGGTCTTGGGTCATCCTGATGATCTGCTCGAGTCGGTCGACGAACTCCGCAGCGGTCGTCGCGGTGGCCAGCAAGTTCGCGATCTCGTCGGCATCGGTGGGAAGGCTCTGGAAGAACTGGCGCTCCCGGGCCGCGCGGATGAGCCCCTCTCGGCTCTGGAAGTGATGGTAGAGCGACCCGATCGAGACACCCGACCGTCGAGAGACGTCAGCCAGGCGAAGCGACGCCTCGCCACCCTCCTCGAGGATCTCGCTCACGACAGCGAGCGCCCGCTCAATCGTGGCGGCCCCACGGGATCGGGTCGTGTGGTGGTCGACTTTCCCCTCGTCGCGCGACGTGGCCGTCGTGCGCGTGTTCGCCAGAGGCATCATTCGATGCTAGCGACGTCCCCTGCTGCATCCATCCGCCGCCCTCGCTGTCGAAAAGCAGACTGGCAGTCGACGAGGACCGCGGCGGCCTCGGCACCGCCTGATGGCCCGCCTTGCACAAGCACTGGGCTGCAAGAGCTCGCCATCCTCGATCTTCATCGAGAGACTGTCGTTGGCGCAGACGTCGGCAAACCGCTTGGTCACTACGTCGATCCTGACCTTCGCCGTAGGCCTCCCTTCGTGCGCGGACCACGGCCTCACGTACGCTCGAATCGACGGGGCTCGCCCGTCCGTGCGAAGGAGTGCCGATGAGCGACGTCGTCGTGGTGGGAGTGGATGGCTCGGAGAACGCGTGGCGGGCGCTCGAGTGGGCTGCGAGTGAGGCGAAGCTTCGCGCGGCGACGCTCAAGATCGTCTGCGCGTTCGAGGACCCCGTGTCCAGCGTCGGGCTCGGTACGGCGTTCGGCGCCGGTGCGCCGGTGACCGTCGATCCGTCGCTCATCGAGGGCGCCGCGAAGGACGTCGTCGACGAGGCGAAGCGTCGAGTTGGTGACGTGCCCGTCGAGGTCGTCGCGCGCTGCGACCGGCCAGGGGACGTCCTGTGCGAAGAGTCGAGCGGCGCGAGCATGCTCGTGGTCGGATCGCGCGGCCACTCCGCGATGGGCAGCTTCCTCCTCGGGTCGGTGAGCAACCACGTCGTGCACCACGCCCACTGCCCGGTCGTGATCGTCCCGCCACCGAAGTGACGCTCGACGCGACGCACGCCTGCGTCGTGGACCTCGACGGGGTCGTGTGGCTCGCGGGCGACCCCCTGCCTGGCGCGGCCGAGGGGGTCGCCGAGCTTCGCCGACGCGGCATACCGGTCCTGTTCGCCACGAACAACGCCGCGCCGACGATCCGCGAGCTGCAGGAGCGCCTTGGGGCCATGGGCATCCGGGCCTCGCCGGACGAGATCGCGACGTCCTCCCAGGCGGTCGCTTCGATGCTGGTCGCGGGGGAGCGCGCGTACGTCGTGGGCGCCTCGGGACTCCGCGAGGCCCTGGACGCCGCCGGCGTCGAGCAGGCCGGCCGTGACGTGGACGCCGTCGTCATAGGGCTCACGATGGACTTCGACTACGCCGTGCTCGAGGCGGCCGCGACGCTCGCACGCGACGGTGCGAGGCTCCTCGCGGCGAACACGGACCCGACCCTGCCAGGAGCGCACGGCCTACGCCCGGGAGCCGGTGCGATCGTCGCGGCGATCTCCACGGCGGCAGGAAAGGCGCCGGAGGTCGCGGGCAAGCCGCATGCCCCGATGTGCAGGCTCGTCCTCGCCCGATCCCAGGTGGGTGCCGTCGTCGGCGATCGCGCGTCGACAGACGGCGCGTTCGCCGACGCGCTCGGCGTGCCCTTCGCACACGTCCGCTCGGACGTCGCAGAGCGGGCAGCCACCTCGGTAGTTGAGGCAGCGACGCTGCTCGACGCCGTGCTCGCCCTGTGTGCATGAGCGGACGAACCGCCCAGCACCGATACCGTTCGATCGTGGACCCACCGGTGCGCAGGTACCGCGAGGCGCTCGAGGTCCTGGTCGTGGTCATGTGCGGGCGGCTCGTCGAGCACGTGGCTCGCGCGCTGCACGTCGTGCAGGACGGCTCACCGCAGCGCGACGCGCGATGACCCCCGGACGTCGAGCGCTCGATCGAGTGCTCGTCGAGCGCGGCGAGGCGGCCGACCTCGATGAGGCCCGCTCGTTGGTCGCCTCGGGACGCGTGCTGGTCGGGGGCGCTCCCGCGATGTCGCCCTCACGCGCGGTGTCGGGGGCAGAGCCGATCGTCATCGTCGAGCCGGCGCGGTTCGTCGGCCGCGGCGGCGACAAGCTCTGGAGCGCCCTCACGACGTTCGAACTGGACGTGACGGGCGCGGCGGCCCTCGACGCGGGAGCGTCCACGGGCGGGTTTACCGACTGCCTCCTCCAGGCTGGCGCCGCTCGGGTGCTCGCGGTCGACGTCGGCCACGGCCAGCTCCACGAGCGGATCGGCGCGGATCCAAGGGTCGCGTCGCTCGAGCGGGTGAATCTCCGGGACCTCGAGGCAGAGGCGGTGCTGGCCCACCTGGGTCGCCTCGCGGACGTCGCGGTGGTCGACCTGTCCTTCACCTCCCTCGTCCCGCATGCCTCGCACCTCGTCGAGCTCGGGGGCACAGACTGCGCCCTCGTGGCGCTCGTAAAGCCCCAGTTCGAGGTCCCGAGCGCCTCCGCATCGAAGGGCAAGGGCGTGATCAGTGACCCTGTGCAGTGGCGAGACGCCGTCGTTCGGTGCGCGTCAGCGCTCTCACATGCTGGAGCGGGCATCATGGACGTCATGGCGTCGCCACTCCGCGGAGCCGCTGGCAACGTCGAGTTCTTCGTGCACGCACAGAAGGGCGCGTCCGGCGCCGACGTCGAGGGCCTTGCCCGCCTCGTCGACCGTGCGGTCGAGGCGGCTCCCGCCCCGTGAGCCACGTCCTGCTCGTCGTCCACGGCTCGCGCGAGGACGCGGTCGAGCTGGCCACCGCCACGGCGCTGCGCCTCGAGGCCACGGGGGCCACGGCACAGATCGCGCTCCTCGAAGGCCGCCCGGTCGAGGCGCACCTCGACGAGGCGGCCGATGAGACCACGCTCGTCGTCTCCCTCGGCGGCGACGGCACGTTCCTTCGGGCCTCTCGGCTGGCACGTGCCGCCGGATGTCCGGTGCTCGGGGTCAACTTCGGGCGACTCGGCTACCTCTTGGAGGTCGCACCCGAGGAGTTCGACGTCGTGCTGGACGAGGCGCTCGCAGGTCGCGCGCTCGTCGAGGAGCGCCTCGGCCTGCTGGTCGAGGCACCCGGGCTCAGCGCGTTCGCGCTCAACGAGCTCGCGCTCGAAAAGACCGTGCCCGGCCACATGGTGCGGGTGGCGACGTCGGTGAACGGCGAGCACCTACTCACGTACTCCGCGGACGGCGTTATCGTGGCGACGCCCACCGGCTCAACCGCGTACAACCTCTCGGCCGGCGGCCCCGTCGTCTCCCCGGGGCTGGACGTGCTGCTCCTCACGCCGGTGGCCCCGCACTTCACGATCGACCGCAGCATCGTCCTCGGCCCATCCGAGACCATTGAGCTCACCGTGCTGCCGGACCGTCCCGCCGTTCTCGTCGCCGACGGCTCGATGCTCGCGCTGCTCGACCCCGACTCGACGGTCCGCGTGTCGAGGGACCCCGTGCCCGTGCGCGTCGTCGTCGGCTCGCGCCACGGCGTCGGCGGCAGGCTTCGCGCAAGCCTGCGCGAGGGACACCTCTGAGCCGTGCTCGCGACGCTGCGGGTTCGCAACTTTGGGGCGGTCGACGACGTGACGATCGACCTGCACGAGGGGCTCACGGTGCTCACCGGGGAGACCGGTGCAGGAAAGACGCTCCTCGTCGAGGCGCTGCACCTCGTGCTCGGCGGCAAAGACCGCTCCCTTCCCGTGCGCGACCCTTCAGTCCACAGTGCGGTCGAGGCGGTGTTCGTCGAGGACGACGGCACCGAGGTCGTCCTCGCGCGCGAGCTCGCGCCGCATGGTCGGCTCCGCGCATCAATCGACGGGTCGACCGCGTCCGCCCAGCTGCTCGCGACGCGCGGTGAGCCCCTCTGCCAGCTGCACGGCCAGCACGAGCACCAGGTGCTTCGTGCGCCGGGTGCCGCGCGCTCGCTCCTCGACCGGTCGGGCTCGATCGACGACGTCGGCGTGCGAGCCCTTCGCGGCGAGCGCACGCAGCTGCTCGCACAGCGCGACCGGCTGGGTGGCGCCGCAGACGAACGTGCTCGACGCCTCGACCTGCTCGCGCACGAGTGCGCGGAGATCGACGCGATCGCCCCCGAGGGACCCGACGAGATCGAGCAGCTCTTGGAGGAGGTCGCGGCCCTCACCGCGATCCTGGACGCCAAGGACGCGCTGTCGCGGGCGGCAGCCACGCTCGACAACGACGACGGCGACGAGGCCCTCTCTGCGGCCGACCTGCTGGCGAGGGCACTCGGCGTCCTGCCGCGCTCGATGGAGGCGCACCGAGACGAGCTCAGCGGGCTCTTGGAGCGAACGCGGGCGCTGAGCGCCCGGCTGCACGTCGAGCTCGGAGCGGCTGACGACGACCCGGGGAGGCTCGACTGGCTCAACGGGCGAATCACGGGCCTCCAGGCGCTGGTCCGCAAGCACGGCCACTCGCTCGCCGACGTGCTGTCGGAGCGAGTTGCGCTCGGCGCCGAGCTCGAGCGGCTGGAGGACGACGACGTGCGCTCGCGCGAGCTCGATGACGAGCTCGGTGTCCTCGAAGCCAAGCTCGCCGATGCCGAGGCTGAGCTGCTCGCAAGACGAACCGTGGCTGCCGGCGTGCTCGCCGCCGGTGTCCAGGCACGGCTGGCCTCGCTCGCGATGCCCCAGGCGCGCTTCGACGTCGCCGTCGCTGGCAGCGCCGGCGAGCAGGTCGCGTTCCTCTTCGCGGGCAGTGACGCGTTCGAGCCGGCACCGCTCGCGGACGCGGCGAGCGGTGGGGAGCTGAGCCGGGTGATGCTCGCGCTCACCCTCGCGTCGCGGTCCGGCGCGTCCACGATGGTGTTCGACGAGGTGGACGCCGGGGTCGGGGGCGCGACCGCGCTCTCGCTCGCCTCATGCCTCGCAGAGGTGGCCCGGCACCGACAGGTCCTGGTTGTCACCCACCTCGCGACGGTGGCTGCTGCCGCCACGCACCACGTGGTGGTCACGAGGGGCGTGACCGCTGACGACCCGACCTCGGTCGAGGTCGTGGACGGCGACGCGAGGGTCCGCGAGATCGCCCGGATGCTCGCGGGCGACCCGGACGACGCCGTGGCGTTGGCGCACGCCACGGCGCTGCTCACGGGGGATCCCGTCTCGTCGTGACATCGATCGTCTAGCGTGTCTCTGTGCGGGACCCGGATGCCGCGTTGCGGTGAGCAAGTTCGTCTTCGTCACCGGCGGCGTCTCCTCCTCCCTCGGTAAGGGGCTCACTGCAGCCTCACTCGGTCGTCTCCTCAAGTCCCGCGGCTTCCGCGTGACGATGTGCAAGCTCGATCCCTACATCAACGTCGACCCCGGCACGATGAACCCGGGGGAGCACGGCGAGGTCTTCGTCACCGACGACGGCGGCGAGACGGATCTCGACCTGGGCCACTACGAGCGGTTCATCGACGAGGCGCTCAACCGAAACTCGAACACGACGACGGGTTCGATCTACTCCAACGTCATCGCCAAGGAGCGCCGCGGCGACTACCTCGGCAAGACCGTCCAGGTCATCCCGCACGTGACCGACGAGATCAAAGAGAGGATCCACCGGCTCGCCTCGGAGGACACCGACGTCGTCATCGTCGAGATCGGCGGGACGGTGGGCGACATCGAGATCGTGCCGTTCATCGAGGCAATCCGCCAGTTCCGCCGCGACGTGGGCCGCGACAACGTCTGCTACGTCCACCTCACGCTCGTGCCCTACCTGGCTGCGAACGGCGAGCAGAAGACCAAGCCGACCCAGCACTCGGTCACCGAGCTTCGTAGCCGGGGCATCCAGCCGCACGTCATCGTCTGCCGGAGCGACCAGCCCATCTCCGACGGGCTCAAGCGGAAGATCTCGCTCCTGTGCGACGTGCCGATCGAGGGCGTGATCTCGGCCGTCGACTCGCGAAGCATCTACGAGATCCCGCTCGTGCTGCACGAGGAGGGC
>DATBQT010000204.1:0-9836 GCA_036560685.1 Acidimicrobiales bacterium | reverse complement strand
GCCGCGGTGGGCACGGACTTGCCCCCCGTCGAGGTCACCGTGACGTACACGGTGCCCGACCCGGCCGGTGCGGTCGCCAGAAGCACTGTCGGCGACAGGACCGAGACGTGGGTCCCCGCCCGTGCGCCGAAGCGCACGACGGCCCCGGCCGCGAAGCCGCTCCCATGGATCGTGACGCGCGTCCCGCCGGACGTCGGCCCTGTGCCCGGAGTGAGGCGCGTGACCTTCGGCGCGGCGAGGAACGTGACCACGTCGGCCCCGGAAGTTGGTGACGTCGCATAGATCTGAAGCTGGACTCGCAGGTCCGCCCTACCTGAGACCGGATGTCCCGGCACCGTCGCCGTGCACCGCACGGGTGAGCACGTGCCCATCGCCAACACGCCGTCCACGATGACGCGG
The DNA here is from genome assembly GCA_036560685.1 of Acidimicrobiales bacterium. GTDB lineage: Bacteria > Actinomycetota > Acidimicrobiia > Acidimicrobiales > RAAP-2 > Palsa-459. The sequence goes on along the minus strand of DATBQT010000204.1, from coordinate 9,437 downwards.
TCCGCCCCCGCGATCGGCAAGAAGCCGGTGCCGAGGATCGTGACCTGTGTCGGCAGGTTGCTCGCGAGGTGCCGCGGCGAGACCGACGTGACATGCGGCACGAGCGTCACGGTCCTCGACGCGTAACAGAGAAGCGAAGCGAGACCTGGGCGGAACAGATCCGCCTGCCCGTGGGGGGCGGGGTGGGTGAGCGCCGGGGATCCGAGTCCGCTCGCCTCGTCGAAGCCCGAGTGCGCCGGGTAGAGCCCGCTTCCGTTCCCGAAGCTCGACACGTTGTTGTTGCCCTTGGTCACGTCGAACAGCGCGCTCGAGTACGAGGGGGTTGCCGCGAGGGCATAGAGCGACGAGGGGCTGACGCCGATCGTCGAGCCGAACGACGAGCAGTAGGGCGACGCGAGCACGAGCGCCGAGGCCGCGGCCCACAGGGGCGCTGCCCCGCTCGTCCCGCCGATCGACGTCCAGCTGCCGTTCCAAAAGATCGTGTAGCCCGTGTTCGGGTCGGCCATGGCGGTCACGTCGGGCACCTGGCGCAGGTACTGGGGCGCAGCGGGGCACAGCGTCGGGTCGGTGGTGGTGTTGGCGTTGACGAGGTCGGGGACCGACGTGTTGTCCTGGTAGCCCGGCATGCAGTGCGCCGTGGAGATGCCACCGCCGCCGCCGCCCGAGCCGTCGTTCCACACGACCTCACCTTTGGACGACGCCGACGTCCCTCCGACCGACAGCACGCCGGGCTGGCTCCCGGGGTCGTCCACGGCGAGCGACGAGTCGCCGCAGTCCGTCGAGCCCGAGTCGCCAGCCGCCGAGAACACCACCTGGCCCTGGGCACCCGCCTGGGCGAACGTCGTCTCTTCCGCCGCGATCACCGACGGCGTGGTCTGGGACTCGCAGGACCCCCACGACGTCGTCACGACCTTGTCGCCGTCGGCCACGATCTTGTTGTACATGTCGAGTGCGCCCATGTCCGAGTTCGGCGCCTGGTAGACGTCGATCACCGCGTGCGGCGCGATGCCGATCACGTTCTCGATGTCGAGTGCGGCCTCGCCCTGACCCGTCCCCGTTCCCACGCCACCGTCCACCATCTTGTAGCTGACGGTCGCCGACGTCTTGTAGCACTGCTGGTACGCGGTGATGTCGGCGGGCGAGTTCGGCTCGAACTCCATGATCGCGACGTGCACGCCCTGTCCGAGGTCGCCGAGCGTGTAGAGGGGCGCCATCGCGTAGTAGGACGCGAGTCCCCCGGCGGTGAACGAGTTCAGGAAGCTGGCCGCACTCGACGCCTCGGGGCACGCGACCGGACCCCGGGTGTGCGCGACCGCGCGCGACGCGGCGTGGCTCAGGGGTGCGCGCGATCCGCGCGTCAGATCCGTGTGCAGCGAGGTGAGGTCGTCGAGTCCGACCACGCCGGCGACGAGCCCCGTGATCGACGACGGGATCGACGGCGCCGCACGGTTCGTGAAGCCGATCGCACCGCTCGCGCCGCGGATCGCGAGGAACGAGGTATGGAGCGCGGCCGCGATCGCACCCGATTTCGCGACCGCACGGATCGAGAGGCGGTTGGCGGACACCGAGGTCGGCGTCAGGCCCTCACGGCGCAGCCAGCGCTCTACCTTCGCGAGCTCGGACGAGGTCGCACCGAACCGCGCGGTGAACTGCGCGGGCGTCAAGAAGCGGTGGAACGAGGGGGAGCGCGGGTCGTTGAGGGCAACGAGGAGCTCGGCGAGCTGGCCGGCATGCCGGACGTGCAGCGTCACCTCGAAGGAGATCCGCGTGGTCGACGCCAGGGCGCCCACGACACGCGAGCCCGGCGCGAGCTCGCGGGGGACGCTCGCAGAGAGCACGCGCAGGGTGCTCGCCGCCTTCGCGGTGCCGGCCGTACCTGTGCCGACCGCCGCCAGCGCCGACGCGACGACCACACCTGCCGCAAGCAGGTGCCGCCCGCGGGTTCGACGTGGCATGCGTTCTCCTTGCAGGTTGGCCGAGAAGGCCGATCGGTCGAATGACGGTACTACCGCAGTCCTGGAATCTGGCGGCAGCGCGACGTCGGATCTAGTGGCGGACGAGCTTGCCCTTGACGATCGCCCAGTGCGGCGGCAGCGCGGCAGGGGCGCCGATGAGGTGCAGCGAGACCACACCCCCGAGCGACGCGTGCGCGAGGTTCGCGTGCTGGAGGTTCACGCCAACGAGCTCGGCACGGGTGAGGTTCGCGTACGTGAGCACGGCGTTCTGCAGGTCGGTCCCGCGGATCAGCGCCGACGCGAGGTCGACGTGGGCGAGCTTGGTGTTCTGCAGCCCGGCCCCGCTCAGGCTCGTGCCCGGGCCGAGGAGGAAGCCGCGCGTGAGCATCCACTTCCTCGGCAGCATGGGTGCCGGGCCGTTGAGCACGATCAGGTGGCCGCTCAGCACCCGCGCGAGCCGGGCGAGCGACAGGTTGGCGCCGGTCACATTGGCACCCGTCAGGCTCGTGCCGTTCAGGATCGCCCGGTTGAAGTGGCCGTAGCTGAGGTCGGTGCCCGACAGGTTCGCTCCGGGACCGACCAGGTGCCCCGCCACGTTGACCCAGCCAGGGATCAACCGGCCCGAGATCACCGCGGACGAGCGCAGCCCGGTCAGGTCAGCGGATCGCAGGATCGTGTGGGTGATGTCGACGTTGGACAGGTTCGCGCCGCGAAGGCTGGCGTGCGAGAACCCGGTTGCGCGCATAGAGGTGATGGAGAACTCCGAGCCCCAGAGCACCGAGTAGGCGAAGTTCGCCCCGTCGATGTTGGCGCCCGTGAGGTTCACCTTGGCCAGCAAGGCGTTGGTGAGGTTGGCCCGCACGAGGTTGGCCCCGGGGCCGACCAGGTAGCCGTTGACGAGCTTGAAGCCGGCGGGCAGCTTCCTCGGCTTGCCGACGAGGCCCCCGGTGCGCACGCCGGACTTGTTGGGTGCGAACAGCACGGCGTCGTGGAAGCCGGTGTCGGTGATCTTCGCGCCGGTGAGGGTGGCCCCGATGAGGTTGCTGCCCGACAGGCTCGTGTGCGAGAGGTTGGCGCCGGAGAGGTCCGCGTGCGAGAGGTTGGACCGCGAGAGGTTGGCGTGGGCCAAGTAGAGGTGCCGGATCGACTGGCCGGACAGGTTGACGCCAGGGCCGAAGAGGATCTTCGCCTTGACGAAGTACCGCCCGGGCATGCTCGAGGCCTTGCCGTGCAGCCCTCCGGAGTACACGCCGATGAGCACGGCCCCTGAGAAGTTGGCCTGGACGATCGTCGCGCCGGTGATGATCGCGTGGTTCAGCTTCGCCCCGGTGAAGTTCGCGGTCCCGAGGTTCGCGTCGGTCAGGTTCGAGTTGGTGAGGTTCGCACCGAAGAGCACGGCGTCGAAGAGCGACGCCCCGGTGAAGTTCGTGCCCTGGAGGTTCGCGCCCGAGAGGTTGACGTGCTGCATCTGGACGTGCGAGAAGTCGCAGCCCCGCAGGTCCACGCCGGGCGCTGGCGTCTTCTTGCAGTCGACGCCCTTGGCGCCCGCTGCCGCTGGGACGAGCAGCAGCGCAACCGCCGTTGAGACGGCGGCAATCCACCGCAGATGCACCGTTTGCACGGTGCAATCGTACGGGCAGGGAGCCGGCCCGCGGCCTCGGGTGCTGCGACCAGCGGTCAGCGCGGTGCGACGAGGACGTCAGGCACGTCGAGGGTGCGCGAGCGGAGGTACTCGCCGAGGCCCTTCGCCTGGGGGTCAAAGCGTGTCGTCGACGCGACGCCCTCGCCGAGGATGCCCACCACGACGAAGTTGAGCGCCCGGAGGTTGGCGAGCTCGTAGCGGCGCACCTCGAGGTCGGCCGCCTCGGCAACGAGCGCCTTGAACCGCTCGACGGTGAGCGTGGCGGCGAGCCAGTCGTACGCCTCGTCGGTCATGGTCCACAGCCCGACGTTCGCGTTGCCGCCCTTGTCGCCGGACCTCGCGCCGCAGACGTCGCCGAGCGGACGGCGCGTCGTCGGGCCGCCCGTGTCTGCGCCGCGGCGCGACGTGACGTCCGCGACCGTCGTGGGAGGCACGACGGCGTGGGGGATGTCCAGGCGCTCGCCACTCGGGAGGACCACCGAGTGGGTCACCAGCTCGCGCGGCACCAAGAGCGGCCAGTAGACGCCGTAGGCGGACGCGTCCGTGGGTGGCGTGGTCGTGAAGAACCCTGCGTAGCTCGCGAGGGCCAGCTCGGTGACGGCGTTGGAGAAGCGGCGTCCGACGCGCTCTCTGTCTGGGTCCTTCACCGTCACGCGCAGCAGCGCCGTCGCCTGTGCGTTCGACGGCGCGTCGTCGTGGTCCGTCCTGATGAGCTGGACGTCGACCTCCTCGAACTGCTCGCGACCGCCGAGGAGCCCGAACAGGAGCGACTCGGCGTGCGCGGCCTTTCGCTCGAGGTCGAGGCCCGTGAGCACGAGCGTCATCGTGTTGCGGTACCCCGCGTCGAAGTTGAGCGCGACCTTCAGCGTCGACGGCGGCGACTCGCCCTTGGTGCCCGCGACCCCCACGCGGTCCGGCCCCATCTGCTCGACGGTGACCGTGTCGAAGCGGGCTGCGGCGTCGGGGTTCTCGTAGCGCGGCGCGCCGAGCTCGTAGAGCAGCTGCGCGGTGACGGTCCCCACCGTGACCGCGCCACCGGTGCCGGGCTGCTTGGTCACGACACACGAGCCGTCCGCGGCGACCTCGCAGATCGGGAAGCCCGGGTAGCCGGGCGCCAGCTCGTCCAGGAACGGGTAGTTCCCCCCGGTCGTCTGGGTGCCGCACTCGATGACGTGGCCGGCGACGACGGCGCCCGCGAGCTCGTCGAGATCGAGCGCGGACCAGCCGTGCCACCACGCGGCGGGGCCGACGACCAGCGACGCGTCCGTCACGCGGCCAGTGATCACCACGTCCGCGCCGGCCTCAAGCGCTGCGGCGATCCCGAAGCCGCCGAGGTAGGCGTTCGCGGTCGCCACGGCGTCGACCTTGGTGCCGAGCGTCGCGCCCGTGTCGAGGTTTCGCAGCTCGGTGCCACTGGCCGCGAGGTCGGCGAGCCGCCCTGCGAGGTCATCGCCCTCGACCACGGCGATGCGCGGCGGGCGAGGAAGGACGCTGCCGATCGCCTCGAGGCACGCCTTGAGCCCGTGCGGGTTGAGCCCGCCCGCGTTCGCGACGACCTTGATGCCGCGATCCAGGCAGTCGCCGAGCACGTCGGCCATCTGGACCTCGAAGGTCGGCACGTACCCGGCCGCGGGGTCGCGGCGCCGAAGCTTCCACAAGATGAGCATCGTGAGCTCGGCGAGGTAGTCGCCAGTGAGCACGTCAAAGGTGTCCGGCCCGTCCAAGAGCTCCCGCGCGGCCGCGAGGTGGTCCCCGTAGAAGCCCGAGCAGTTCGCGATGCGCACCGGGCGCGTCCCGCGGTCGGTCATCGGCGCGACCCGCTCGCGGCTCGACCTTGTCCGGCCGGCCCGGCGAACGCCTGAGCGATCTCGAGCCACTCGCTCGCCCCGGGGCCATCCGCGACGAGCGACGTGTCGGCGAGGTTGCGCCGCTGCGTGGCCACGAGGCAGAACTCCACCGCGTCGCCGCGCACGGTCGCGTCGGTGCCGTCGCCGAACTGCCACACCTCGCCGCTCGGAGCGGCCAGCTCGACGGCGACGTCGCCGTCTGGCACCGCGAGACCACGCGAGACGTAGCTGTTGGCCCTCGTCCTCGCGCACAGTCGCGCCACGTCGTAGAGCGCAGGCGTCACCGGGTGGGTGACCCCGAGCGCGTCATAGACGTCCTGTCCGTGCGCCCAGGTCTCCATGATCCGACCCGTGAGCGCCGACGCGACGGAGAAGTCCGGTCCGTACCAGGGCACGCGCCGCGAGGCGCCGGCCGCCAGCATCGCCGCGACCATGGCGCTGCGCGCCGTTCGCCACCAGGCGAGCAACTCGTCGGGGCCGGTCGCCCGGTAGCGCGCCGCGACCACGTCGCACAGCGAGGCGCCGAGCGCGATCGCCTCGTCGCGAAGCAATCCGAAGCGCGCCGCGTCGAGCACCGAGGTCGTGGCCGCCTCGTCGAAGTAGGCGAGGTGGCTGACCTGGTCGGCCACCGACCAGCCCGGCGACGGCGTCGGCGCGGCCCAGGTCGCCGCGACCGGTGGCGCAAGGACGGCTCGCAGCGCGTCGGTCTCGGCTCCGAGGTGCGCGGCCAGGGCGTCGAGGTCGGGCCCGCTCACTTGCCCTGCCACCTGGGTGGTCGCTTCTCGGCGAACGCACGCGGGCCCTCCTGGGCGTCCTCGCTCAGGTAGACGGGCTCCCAGATCTCGTCGGCGCCCGCGAAGTCAGCCGCCATCGACAGGTACACGGTGCGCTTCGCGGCCGCGACGGAGAGCGGCGCGTTGGAGGCGATCACCTCGCCGAGCTGCTGAGCGGCGTCGTGCAGGCCGGCCATGGGCACGACCTTGTTCACGAGGCCGACGTCGAACGCCCGCGCCGCGGACATCGGCTCGCCCGTGATCAGCAGCTCCATCGCCACCCGCGGCGGGACGAGCCACGGCAGGGGCGCAGCCCACGGTGCGCCGCGTCCGACCTTCACCTCGGTGATCGCGAAGCGCGCGTGGTCGGCGGCCACGCACAGGTCGCACATCTGCGAGAGCAGGAAGCCGCCCGCGTAGGCCACGCCGTTCACTGCCGCGATCGTCGGCTTGTCGACCTTGATCGACCTCCCGAAGACGGGCAGGAACTCGGGCGGCGGCACCTCGAGCCCCATCGCCGACATCTCCTTCAGGTCCGCGCCCGCGCAGAACGCGACGTCCCCGCTGCCCGTGAGGACGAGGACCGCCGCGTCATCGTCGTTGAACCGAGCCGCGGCGGCGAAGAGCCCCTCTCGCACGGCGGTATTGATCGCGTTGCGCGCCTCGGGCCGCTCGATCGTCACCCACGCCACAGGGCCGACCCGGTCGTACTGGACCGCCTCGGTCACGGCTCGCCCGCCTCGACGGGAAGGACGACCGCGAGGACGTCGCCACCCTCGACCTGCTGGCCGTCGACGACCAGCACCGTTGACACAGTGCCGTCGTGCGGCGCGCGGATCGCGTGCTCCATCTTCATCGCCTCGAGGACCATGAGGACGTCCCCCGCGGCAACGGTGTCACCCTCTGAGACTGTCACGCGTCGCACGCCGCCGGGCAAGGGGGCGTGCATCGAGCCCGGGGCCTCCTCGGCCTCGGGCACGCGGAGCCTCGGCTCCTCGAGGAGCACGACCGACCCCAGCGACCCGTCGACGTTGACGACGCCGTCGTCGTGGGCGAGCTGCGCGCGCACGTGTCGGCCGTCGAGCTCCGCGGAGATTCCGGAGGCTGTGACCTCGACGTGCCGGACCTGGACCTCGACGCCGTCGAGCGTCACCCTCCGAGCGCCGTGGCGGCCGGTGATCAGCACGGAATGGCTCGAGCCGCGCAGCAGGTAGCGCCGCGGCTGGTCAGCGGGCCCGACGTTGCGCCACGCTGCAGGAATCCCCCCAGGCTGCGGCGACGACGGCCGCTCCGAGAGCCGCTGCCAGAGCGCGGCCGCGACGCAGGCCAGCGCGTCGTCGGGGTCCCGGGCGTCGGACGCGAGCCCAGCGGCCGTGTGGCGGTCGAGGAAGCCGGTGTCGGTCCGACCGGCGACGAAGTCCTCGCTTCGGAGGATCCCGACCAGCAGGTCCCGGTTCGTCTGCACGCCGTGGAGCCGCGCGCCCGCAAGCGCCGCGGCCAGGCGGCGTGCCGCGCCCTCGCGCGTGGGCGCCCACGCGATCACCTTGGCGAGCATCGCGTCGTAGTTGGTCGAGATCACCGAGCCCGTGGTGTAGCCCGCATCCACTCGGACGCCGTCTCGCGCGTCGAGCTCGAAGCGGTCGAGCCGTCCGGACGAGGGGAGGTACCCGGCCTCGGCATCCTCGGCGTAGAGGCGGACCTCGATCGCGTGGCCGTTGGACGTGGCCGTCCTCACCTCGTCGGGGAGCGGTTGTCCCTCAGCGATCTGCAGCTGGAGCTCGACGAGGTCGAGCCCGGTCACCATCTCGGTGACGGGATGCTCCACCTGGAGCCGGGTGTTGACCTCGAGGAACGAGAACCGCTCGTCTTGGTCCACCACGAACTCGACGGTCCCGGCGTTCACGTAGCCGATCGCGCTGGCCGCGGTCACTGCCGCCTCGCAGATCGCGGCCCTCGCCTCGCTGCTCAGCCCAGGCGACGGCGACTCCTCGACGAGCTTCTGGTGCCGCCGCTGGATGGAGCACTCGCGCTCGAAGAGGTGCGCGACGGTGCCGAACGTGTCGGCGACGACCTGGACCTCGACGTGGCGCGGTGCGAGGACCAGCCGCTCCAGGAACACCTCGCCGTTGCCGAAGGCCGCGGCGGCCTCGCGCGACGCCGACGCAACGGCCTCTGGAAGCCCGTCGGCGTCCTCGACGACCCGCATCCCGCGACCGCCGCCGCCGTAGGCGGCCTTCACGAGCAGCGGGTACCCGACAGCGCCCGCGAGCTTGCGAAGCGTCGCGTCGTCGGTGCCGGCGGCGACCGTCGCGCCCTCGAGCACCGGCACGCCCGCGGCTGCCATCACGCGCTTCGCCTCGACCTTGGAGCCCATCTGCTCGATCACGTCGGGCGGCGGGCCGACGAACACGAGGCCCGCGTCGAGGCACGCACGAGCGAACCCCGCGTTCTCCGACAGGAAGCCGTAGCCCGGGTGCACCGAGTCGGCACCGGTGCGAAGCGCGGCGTCGACAAGGAGGTCCGCGCGCAGGTAGGTGTCCGCCGCGGCGCTCCCGTCAAGGTGCACGGCGAGGTCCGCGAGCCCGACGTAGGGGAGCTCCGCGTCAGCGTCGGAGAACACGGCCACGGTCTCGGTGCCCCGAGCGGTGGCGGCGCGGATCACGCGCTCGGCGATCTCGGCGCGGTTGGCGATGAGGAGTCGGCGCAGCATCGTCACATCCGAAAGACGCCGTAGCCGCGACGTCCCTCCACGGTGTTCGAGTGCACGGAGGACAACGCGATGCCGAGCACCGTCCTCGTGTCGCGCGGGTCGATGATGCCGTCGTCGTAGAGCCGCGCCGAGTTGAAGAAGGCGTGGCTCTCTCGCTCGATCTGGGCCTCGACGAGCGCGCGCTGCGCGGTGTCGGCGGCCTCGTCGAACTCGCGGCCCGCGGCCAGGGCTGACTGACGCGCGACGATCGAGAGCACGCCCGCGAGCTGCTGGGGACCCATTACGGCCATCTTCGAGTTGGGCCACGCGAAGAGGAACCGCGGGCCGTAGGCGCGGCCGCACATCCCGTAGTTGCCCGCCCCGTAGCTCGCCCCCATGATCACGGTCAGGTGCGGGACCGTGGAGTTGGTGACCGCGCTGATCATCTTCGCGCCGTCCTTGATGATCCCGGCCTGCTCGTAGTCGCGCCCGACCATGTAGCCCGTCGTGTTCTGCAGGAACACGAGCGGC
>DATBQT010000203.1:0-4257 GCA_036560685.1 Acidimicrobiales bacterium | reverse complement strand
GCACGCGCAGGGAGTCACCTCTCATCAAGGGCGCGCTTCGTGTCGTCTTGAGCGCTGGCCTGATCAGCGGCGCGGGGACAGGTGCTCACGACGACGAACGCGACCCGGTCAAGCCGGGTACGTCTCGCGCCGCTCCGTCGTAGTCCATCTGCAAGTCGACCTCCGCTCGCGGCCTGGCCGCGGGCCAGTCTGACAACACGCCGCCCCCGATCGCCACCACGGGTGGCGCGCCCTCGCGATCAGCGAGCTATAGCTCGCCCTTCATGCAGAAGAAGTACATGACGTCCACCTCCATGCGACCAGCGACGACCGCGGGGTCGGACTCAGCCAGCTCCCTCGTCCGCCCGATCGAGCCGGTCTGGTAGACGCACAGGCCACGGAGCGACTCGTCGCGCTGCTCGTCGAAAGGACCAGCCAGGCGCAAGTGCCCCGCGGCTCGCATTGCGGCGAGGTGCCCAGTGTGCAGGTCCTGGAGTCGCTCGGCCTCCTCGTCGGGGATCTCAGCGCGCTCGGCCGGCCGCCTGAGCAGGACGAACTCGAAGCGCTCCATCTCGAAGGGAGCGTCAGGTTCACTCATCTGGTCCTCTCGATCGTTGACTGCGAGCCTGACGCCGCTCGGCGATGGTCAGCCCGTGGATCCCGCGACCACGACAGAGACGTGCGTGCTCGCGAGGTGCGTGCACACGGTGTGTGCGTAAGCGAGGACGGTGGCGTGCGTCGACTCGGGGGCGACGACCCGAAGCCCGCTCGCGTCGTGCGGCACGCAGGCGGACTTCGTGAAGTTCCCCGTCTCGACGATGCCGAGGAGGGCGCTCGCCGTCCCGCCGAATGGCTGCACCCAGATCGAGCTCGAGATCCCGGGGTCCTTGGTCGCCGGAGGCCCCACCTGGGTGTGCGACGCGCCGGTGACCGAGGTGACGCGTGGATGGCCGTGCACCGTGCAGGTGTACAGGACGGGGTTGGTGAAGACGAGTGGCACGAACGTCGTGCCCGCCGCACCCTGGGCGGCACCGAGCGTCGACACGAGCTGGCCGCCGGTGCACACGCCAGGCGTGGGGCCTGTGCCGGCCGAGACCGCGGTGGTCGTCGACTCGTGGATCGCGAGCCCGGAGCACACGAGACCTGGGAAGTGCAGCACGACGGCGTGCGTCGACCCGGGCGGTGCGACGCGCAGGCCGAAGGCCATCTTCGCCTTGCACTTCGTCGGGTCGTAGTCGCCCGGCACGCCCTCTCGGAACAGCGAGTGCGCGACGCCGCCAGCTGCCAGCGTCACGGGGCCGTGTGCCGAGCCAGTGGGCGTCGACGCGTTTCCGATCGTGGCGCCGTGCGCGCCGACGTAGCGCACCGTTGGGAACCCGTTCATCGAGCAGCTCGACGCACCGTGGTTCGTGAAGACGAGGAAGGCGTTGACGTGCCCGGCGTCGGGCCCGGTCGTCCCGAAGGAGATCCCGAGGTGCGAGAGGTGGCATGAGACGGTCGCGCCGGCAGGAGGCGTCGCGAGCTGCGACAGCGCGGTCAACGCGGCGGCGATGAGCAGCGCACCACCCGCGACACGCCCGATTCGAATCGCTAGGACACGGCCCATGCAACCCCCCGCTCCGCTGCAGCCAGTCTGCCGTCGCGCGGTGGTCAGCGCAACGACTCTGGTTCCCAACCGCACGCGCGCGCGACCGCTTCGTGCGCGATCCGCTTGTGCGCGGCGACGACACCCCGATCCTTCTTGGCCACGACGGCCGCGTGCGCGACCCCAACCTCGAGCAGCTCGTCCAGCGGGGCGACCTCCTCGACGATGCCAGCGGCGCGCGCGTCGTCCGCCGTGTATCGCCTCGCCGTCAACATGGCCTCGAGCGCCGCGGATCGGGGCAGCCGTCCGAGGACCGCAGCAGCCATCTGCGGGGTCAGCGGGAGGCCCAGCTCCGCCTCGTTCAGGCACCAGTACCCGCGGTCCTGGCGCATGATGCGATGGTCGAACGCGCAGGAGAGCATTGCGCCGCCCGCGAACGCATGACCGTTCACGGCAGCGACCGTGTAGGCGGGCAGGACGTAGAGCCGTCCCAGGAGCCGATGGAAGCTGGTCGCCGTACGACCGAACTCCCCGGGATCGGCGCCGAAGCGCTCAAGGTCGAGCCCGTTCGAGAAGAACTTGCCGTCCCCGGACAGCACCAGCGCCACAGGGCCTTCGGTGTGCTCGATCGAGTCCAGCAGGTCATCGAGCGCGCCGATCGTGTCGAGATTGATCCGGTTCTCGCCGTCGCGCCACACCGCGACGACCACGTCGCCGTCACGTTCGACGTCGAGTCCCATGGTTCCTCCTCGCGACGACGATGCGTCTCGCGGTGAGCCTCTCACCTCTCGGGCGTCGCGACGATCTGATCAGTGCGCGGCGACGAGCGAGGGCAGTGGGAAGCCACGGACCTGGCGCCACCACGCGACCGTCTGGGCGAACGACTCGGACAGCGGTGTCGGACAGACCTGGAAGGTGTCGGTGAACGCCGTCGAGTCGACCACGAACGGGCGGTCGAACTGATAGGCGATCTCGGCCAGCTCGCGGACCTCGGCCGAGACGACGCCGGCCACTCGAACCAGCGACCAAGGCAGTCGGCGCACGCGAGGTGCGTCGAGGCCCGCGGCCGCGGCGAGCCCCTCGACCGCCTCTCGTGACGACAGGGGCGGCGCCGTCGGCGCGTGCCACGCGCGTCCCCACGCGCGGGGGTCGTGGCCGACGACCTGCAGCGCGCGGGCCACGTCGTCGACGTAGGTCCACGAGTGCGGCGCGTCGAGGTCGCCAAGCAGCGAGATCGTGGCGTTGTCGAGGATCCGTGGCACGACACGCTCGCCGAGGATGCCCGTGGATCGCACCGTCGGGCCGAAGAAGTCCGACGCTCGGACCTCGGTCGCGCGGACCGCCCCGGTGTCGTGGGCGTGGAGGGCGCTCGCCCACATCTCGGCGCGGACCCGTCCCTTGCGCGACGTGGCCGCGAGCGGGTCCGACTCGGCCATGGCGTGGTCGACCGGCCCGTACCCGTAGAGGTTCGAGAGCGTGACCAGCACCGCGCCCGAGCTGGACGCAGCCGCCAGGATCGACGTGGCGATCGGCGGCCAGTCGCGCTCCCAGCGGTCGTAGCGAGGGTTCGCGCAGTTGTACAGGACATCCGCGCCGACGGCGAGGTTGCCGAGCGCCTCGGCGTTGGTGGCGTCCATGGCCACACCCCTCACCCTGTCGTGGCGCGGGGCCGCGCCGCGCCGGGACACGACCGCCACCTCATGGCCCTCGTCGGCCAGCTTCACTGCCAGCGCCGAGCCGATGGTTCCCGCTCCGATGATCACGTGACGACCCATCTGTGCCTCCATTCGTGAGCAATGCTCCGTCTTGTGAGCACTGTACACACTTCTGACCGACGATGCAACTGGTGCTCGCAGATGCGTGCAGTGCTCTGTCAGAGGAGGTACCGTGGGCGATGGCTCAGACCGCGCGAACTCGAGCGAGAGCGGCGGTCATCGAGGAGATCAAGGCCGCCGCTCGAGCCCAGCTCGCCGCGGAGGGGGCCGCAGCGCTCAGCGTCAGGCACGTGGCCCGCCAGCTGGGCATGTCGTCATCAGGCGTCTACCGGTACTTCGCCAGCCGCGACGAGCTCCTGACCGCCCTGATCATCGACGCCTACAACGCCATGGGTGCCGCGGTCGAGGAGGCCGACTCGAAGATCGGTCGCGACGACCTCGGCGGGCGGTGGTGGGCCGTCTCGTCGACCGTGCGGTCCTGGGCGATGGCGCACCCCCACGAGTACGGGCTGGTCTTCGGCTCCCCGGTCCCCGGCTACGACGCGCCGCAGGACACCGTCCTCCCGGCGACCAGGGTGCCGATCACGCTCGCGTCGATCCTGCGCGACGCGTGGGACGCCGACCGCGTCGAGGCGGTGCCAGGGACCCAGGCGTCCGGCGTGCTCGACCCCTCGCTCAAACACGGGGCGACGCCCCTGCAAGGCCTCCCCGAGGACGTCGTCGTCCGGGGCATCCTCGCGTGGGTCGAGCTGTTCGGGCTCGTGAGCTTCGAGCTGTTCGGGCACCTCGTGGGTTCGGTCGCTGACCCCGACGCCTTCTTCAGGTCGGCGAGCGAGCGCATTGCCACCTCGATCGGGATCACCCGACGCGAGCCCGGCGGCTGAGCCCTGCTCAGGTGCTCCTTGACGGGATTGGGACGCCTGACGCGGCTGACCGCTCCGAGTACCTCGACCGCAGGTGCAGCGCGATCGCGCCACT
>DATBQT010000202.1:0-4859 GCA_036560685.1 Acidimicrobiales bacterium | reverse complement strand
CTCGTCCTCCCCCACGTGCTGGCGCAGCGTCCCGCCCCGCGACACGTTGAGCAGTTGGGCGCCCCTGCAGACGCAGAGCACCGGTATGCCCCTGTCCTCTGCGGCACGCAGCAACGCCAGCTCCCAGACGTCGCGGTCGGGCTCGATGGCTGCGAGGTCCTTGTCGGGTGCGTGCCCGTAGGTCGCGGGGTCGACGTCCGCGCCGCCCGTCAGCACGAGCCCGTCGAGGCGATCGACGATGCCGTCCACGTCGGCGTCGCGCGTCAGCTCGACGGGCAGGCCGCCGCACGCCGCGATGGCCTGGGGGTAGTCCGCGAAGTGCAGGTCGAACTCCATCGCGTGCATCGCAGGGGGCATCGCGTCGCCGAGCAGCCGCGCCGGCCACCGCCGTCCTGACAGCCCGATCAGCGGTGCGCCCACGTGACCCACGCTACCGGCGGTCGCTCACGTCGGTGGCCACGGGGCAGTGACGTAGGCTCGCGCGGACCTGGAGGGGACGTGGAAGAGGGCATCGAGCTCGACCTGGGTGACGCGCACGCCGACATCACGGACCACGACGTGTACACCCGCGGCGTCCCCCACGCGACGTTCCTGAGGCTCCGTCGAGAGGACCCCGTCAGCTTCACCGAGGAGGCTGACGGCCGTGGCTTCTGGTCGGTTACCTGCTACGACGACGTGCTCTACGTGAGCCGGCACACCGAGCTGTTCAGCTCGGCCCAGGGCATCCGGCTGGAGGACATGGACGAAGAGGAGACCCAGGCGCGCCGGACCCTCATGGAGCTGGACCCCCCGCAGCACTCCCGGTACCGCCGGCTCGTCTCGCGCCCCTTCTCCCCCCGTGCGGTCGCCTCCTACGAGGAGTCGGTGCGCGAGCTCGCGCGGGAGGTCCTCGCCGAGGTCAGGGGCGAGGAGCGCTTCGACTTCGTCTCGCGCGTCGCGCGCCAGCTCCCGATGAAGATGCTGGGACGGCTCTTGGGGCTCCCCGACGAGGACTTGGACTGGCTCGTCGACAGGGGCGACGCGCTCATCGGGAACACCGACTCGGACTTCACCGACTTCGTCGTCGACCAGGTCGACACGAGCGCGTACCGTCTGCTGCCGTTCCGCAGCCCGGTCGCGGTCGAGCTCTTCGACTACGCGCAGAAAGCGCTCGCGCAGCGTCGCGAGCATCCGACCGACGACGTGCTCTCCGCGCTGCTGCAGCCGACCGTCGACGGCGACCTGCTCGAGGACGACCAGCTCAAGAACTTCTTCACGCTGATGGTGGCGGCGGGCAACGACACGACGCGCTACTCGATGGCAGCGGGACTGAAGGTGCTCTCGGAGCGGCCCGCGGTGCTGGACCTGCTGCGAGCCGAGCCTGCCGCGCACCGCTCCGTGGTCGACGAGATGCTGCGGTGGTCGAGCACGACGATGCACTTCCGCCGCACCGCGACCCAGGACACCGAGCTGGGCGGCACGAAGATCGCGGCGGGCGACAAGGTCGTCGTCTGGTACGTGTCGGCCGACTTCGACGAGGACCAGTTCGCAGCGCCCTTCACGTTCGATCCGCGGCGCGACCCCAACGACCACGTTGCCTTCGGGCTGCACAGCCCGCACCTGTGCCTCGGTGCGCACCTCGCACGGCTCGAGATGCGCGTGCTGTTCGAAGAGCTCGTCCCGCTCGTCGACACGGTCCGCGTCGTCGGCGCCCCCGAGCGCCTCCGCTCGAACTTCATCTCGGGCTTCAAGCGCCTCGACGTCGAGGTCGACTGGCGCTAGATGGTCGCAGCGCGCACCATGCGCTGGAACGAGGCAACGCCCTGCTCATGGCGCGGCGAGAGGACACCTCGGCGGTAGATGCCGGCGTCGAGGTTGCGCTGGACCGCCTCGCAGATCTGGGCGTCCTCCATCAGCAGCAGCTTGGAGAGCCGTGACACGTCCTCGTCGAGCGTGCCGTCCTTGGAGAAGTACCGGTAGGCGACGCGCGTGCGCGAGGGTCCGAGGGGGACGAACTGCTCGAGGTTCATCGAGTCGCGGTAGAGGTTGAGCGCGAGGTTGGGCCATCGCCACAGCCACCGCCCGTCGAGCACCGTGCCGTCCTTGGTCGGCGCGCGGTGCAGGCACCAGTCGTCCGTCGCGACGACCTCGTAGCGCGGCACGTCGATGGAGCGCGCAAGCTCTCGGTGCACGAGCGGGATGTGGTACCCCTCGAGGTAGTTCTCGGCATACGTCTTCCAGTTGCACGCGAGGTCGTGGTGCCACTCCCCCGCCGGGACCATGCCCTCGAGGTCGAAGCCCTCGGTCTGGTCCGCGAACCCGCCCAGCGCCTCGCCCAGCGGCGGAGCGAACCCGTCCAGGTTCACGAAGACGAGCCCACGCCACGTGTCGGTGCGCAGGTCGAACAGCTTGCAGCCCTCCTCGGGTCCGGGCTCGCCGAAGTCGCGCGCGCTGCGCAGCGCGCCGTCCTGCCCGAAGACCCAGCCGTGGTAGCGACAGACGAACGAGCTCGCCGTGCCCACACCGTCGAACACCAACGGGCCCGCTCGGTGCGGACAGACGTTGTGAAAGCCGCGGAGCTCGCCGTCTGCGCCGCGGGTGACCAAGACAGGGAACCCGGCGCACTGTGTCGCCACGTAGGCGCCAGCCCTGTTGAGCTCGGCCACATGGGCGGCGAAGAGCCACGACGTGGCGAAGACGCCGCGCCGCTCGCGGTCGAACTGCTCGTCGCCCCCGTAGAGCGACGCGTCAAGCGTCTCGGTCACGAGCCGATGCTACGACCGAGCAGCGCCTGGGCACGTCGTGACGCGTGACGCACGACGGCCCGCGATCAGAGGAACGGCAGGTACTCGCGAAGCTCCCAGTCGGTGACGGCCTCGAGGAACTTGCCCCACTCGGTCCGCTTCACCGCCAGGTGCTGGGCGACGAGCTCGGCACCGATCGCCTCGGTGAGCGCCGAGTCGCGCTCGAGCTCGTCGAGGGCCTCGCCGAGCGTTCGTGGCGTGCCCACCGTCGCCTCGACGACGTCCAGCCCGTTGCCGCCCTCGGGTGGGCCGGGGTCGGACTTCGCCTCGACGCCGAGGAGGCACGCCTGGAGGACCGCCGCGAGCGCGACGTGGACGGGCGCGGCGCCGTCGCTGAGCCGATGCTCAAGGCGCGCGCCCTCGCCGCGCTCGGGCGAGACGCGGATCGTGGCGCCGCGGTGGTCGTAGCCCCAGTTGGCCCAGTACCCGCTCAGCTGCGCGGGCTTGAGCCGCTTGTAGGCATTGACCGTCGGCGCACACAGCCCGGCCAGCGCCCGGTGGTGCTCGAGCATGCCGCCGATGCAGTGCTTGGCGAGCTCGCTGATCCCGTCGTCGGCGTCTGCGTCGTTGATGACGTTGGCGCCGGTCTCGTCGCACCAGCTGAGGTTGAGGTGGAGCCCCGAGCCGCCGCGGTCGACGAAGGGGCGACCGAGGAACGTGAGCAGGAAGCCGCGCCTGAAGGCGACCTCCCGGGCGAGCAGCTTGAACAAGAAGACGTCGTCGGCGGCGCGCACGGCGTCGTCGTAGCGAAGCGTCAGCTCGAACTGGCCGTTGTCGTACTCGGAGTTCACCGACTCGAGCGTGAGCGCTGCTCGCTCCGCGGCGACCCAGATGTCGTCGATGACGCCGTGCGGGTCGACGGCAGACCCCGTCCCGTAGACGAACGCGCCCGGCGAGTCGATCGCACGGAACCCACCCGCGCCGTCCGGCTCGAGCAGGTACGCCTCGAGCTCGATGCCGGCCTTGGTCGAGAGCCCCTTTGCCGCCCAGTCCGCGACGGCCCTCTTGAGCGCGGCGCGTGGTGAGACGGCAACGGGCTCGCCGCCGCGAACGAGGTCGGCGACCACGACGCGCGTGCCCTCCTCCCAGCCGGGCCGGATCTCGGCGACGTCGAAGACGGCCTCCATGTCGGGCAGCCCGAGCTCCCAGTTGGAGCCCGGCGTGTACGGGGTCATCTCGCGGTCGTACCCGAGGGCCCACGTGCCGGTGCAGTAGCGCACGCCGCGGTCCGCGAGCCGCTCAGGGATGTACTTGCCCCGGGGCAGGCCCAGGTGGTCTGGCCACAGGACTCGGACGCGGTCGGCGGACACAGACTGCTCCTCCCCGTCACCTTTCGGTGATCGTCGCGCAACGTACCACGGGGGGTTCCGGCTCCAGCGCCTCGCGTCGCCGCCAAGACGCTGTGGCAGGATCGACGCGGTCCGTTCGCATCGCACAGGGGGTAGAGATGGAGCTGCGTCGAGTGCTGCTCGGCGGCGCGGCGGTGCAGGTGCGACGCGACGGCGACTGGCTCGTGGCGCCAGACGGACGGCGCGTCGGCGTCGACGACGCGATCCACCTCCCGCCGGTCGAGCCGACCAAGATCCTGTGCTGCCACCTGAACCACGTCTCACGGGTCCGCGAGTTCCAGATCCAGCTCCCGCCGGCACCCACCTACTTCCACAAGCCGATCTCCGCCCTCAACTCGCACCGCGGCGAGGTGGTGCGCCCCGAGAACTGCCGGTGGCTCAACCTGGAGGGCGAGGTCGCGATCGTGATCGGCGCGGTCACGCGGAACGTCACGGTCGCCGAGGCGGCCGCGTGCATCGCGGGGTACACGGTTGCCAACGACTTCGGGCTGCACGACTTCCGCGACACCGACGCCGGCTCCATGCTGCGCGTGAAGGGCGCCGACACGCTCTGTCCCCTCGGGCCGGGCCTCGTCACGGACTGGTCGTTCGAGCACAAATCGATCCAGACCCGGGTGAATGGCGTCGTGGTCCAGGACGGGTCGACTGACGAGATGGCCTGGGACATGCACTACCTCGTAGCAGACCTGGCCCGTCTCATTACCCTCGTCCCAGGCGACGTGATCCT
>DATBQT010000201.1:0-6531 GCA_036560685.1 Acidimicrobiales bacterium | reverse complement strand
TGCTGAGCGCCCCGATCATCGACGCGGTGACGCGCTTCGCGCCGGTGCGGTGGATCTCGAGCCTGCTCATCGGGCTCGCCGACGCGCTCATGGGCGGCAAGGTGGCCGCGTCGCCCGCCGTCACCGAGTCCGAGCTGCTGGCCATGGCGGACGTCGCTCACCGCGACGACGTCATCGAGCCGACGGAGCGCGAGTTCATCCACTCGGTGATCGAGTTCGGCGACACCGTCGCCCGCGAGATCATGGTTCCCCGCACCGACATGGTGACCACGGCGGGCACCGACTCGGTCACCGAGTGCCTCGAGCGGGGCCTCGCGGCCGGCTACTCGCGACTGCCGGTGCTCGGCGACGACGTCGACGACGTCGTCGGGATCGCCTTCACCAAGGACCTCGTGCGCCTCGAGCGCTCCGGCGGCGGCGCGCGCCCCGTCGCGTCCGCCGCGCGACCCGCCAAGTTCGTCCCCGAGACCAAGCGCGTGCCCACCCTGCTCTCCGAGATGCAGGCGGAGAACGTCCACCTCGCGATCGTGGTCGACGAATACGGCGGCACCGCCGGGCTCGTCACGCTCGAGGACGTCCTCGAGGAGCTCGTGGGTGACATCCGCGACGAGTTCGACCTCGAGGAGCCCGAGGTCACCGAACGGGCCGACGGCGTCGTCGTGGTGTCGGGCCGCATGAGCATCGACGAGGTCGACGAGCTGCTCGACGTGCCCCTGCCGAAGGGCTCCTGGGACACCGTGGGCGGCCTCGCCTACGACCTCGCCGGTGGCGTGCCCGAGGAGGGCCAGGTCCTCGAGGCGCCGCGGTTCCGGTTCACCGTCGAGCGAGTCGAGGGCCGTCGAATCCTGCGGGTCCGCATCGAGCAGGTCGGGCCCGTCGACGTGGTCGCACAGTGAGGTCCGGCTTCGTCGCGCTCGTCGGGCGTCCGAACGTCGGCAAGTCGACGCTGCTCAACCGACTCGTCGGCGAGAAGGTCTCGATCACCGCGTCGACGCCCAACACGACGCGCCACGCGGTCCGAGGCGTCGTGCACCGCCATGACTGCCAGCTCGTCTTCGTCGACACACCGGGGCTGCACCGTCCGAAGAGCCCCCTTGGGCACCGGCTGAACGCGACCGCGCTCGGCGCCTACGACGACGTCGACGCGATCGTCGCGCTCGTCGAGGCGGGTGCCGCGATCGGGCCGGGGGACCGGCGGGTGCTCGGCCACGTCCTCGCGTCGTGCGGCGAGTCCGGTGCGGCGCCCTTCGTCGTCGTGAACAAGGCCGACGCCACGTCGAGGGCGAACACCGCGGGCCAGCTGCTCGCCGCGCAGGCTGCGGTCGGCGAGCTCGCGGCCGAGAGTCGCGTGCCGCGGGCGGCCGACCGGGTCGAGTACTTCGCGATCTCCGCTGTCACCGGCGCAGGCGTCGATCCTCTGTGCGACGCCGTCGCCGCGGTGATGCCGGACGGTCCGTCGTGGTTCCCCGACGGCGAGGTCTCGGACCAAGACGAGACCGACCGGGTCGCAGAGCTCGTCCGCGAGCAGCTGCTCCGGCGCGTCCGCGACGAGCTGCCGCACGCGATCCACTGCCGGGTGGCGTCCTGGGAGTGGCCGGTGATCAGGGTCGACATCCTGGTGGAGCGCGACAGCCAGAAGGCGATCGTGATCGGGCGAAGAGGCGAGAACCTGAAGGAGGTCGGCATCGCGACGCGACGCCAGCTGCCCGAAGGGTGCTTCTTGGAGCTGCGCGTCGTCGTCGAGCCTCGCTGGCAGTCTCGGACCGAGGTCCTCGACCGCTGGGGCTACTGAGCGGCATCACGACGCCGTGCGCCCCGTCGCCCACGCGATCGAGCTCGCCTTCGACGACGCGGCACGGCGCGAGATCGCCGTCGCCTTCGACGCGCTCGAGGCCCGAGGGATCACCGCGCTGCGCGGCACCTCGCCGCACGTCCACCCGCACGTGTCGATCACCGTCGCGGCGGACGGCGCTCCCTCCGAGCTCGCCGACGCGCTGGTGGGCGCGGCGGCGCTGTGCCCGGACGAGGTGGCGCTGTCGAGCGTCGGTGCCTTCCTCACGCCCGAGCCCGTCGTGTTCTACGGCGTCACGCCGACCGCAGCGCTGCTCGCCCTCAACGGCCGCGTGCACGAGCTGCTGGCCGGCCACGGGGTCAACCTGTGGCCGCTCTACGCGCCGGATTGCTGGGTGCCGCACTGCACGCTCGCCATGCGCCCTCGTTCGCTCGCCACGGCGATGGACGCACTGGGCGGCATCCGCCTTCCGATCGCCGCGGCGACCGCGGGGCTCAGGATCGTCGAGGTCCCGACCGGCAAGGTCGCCGCGATCGTCCGCTGATCAGGTCGTCGGCGACGTCGCGTCCGCGAGGAACGCCACGACCTCGTCGCGGCTGCGGGTGCGGCGCATCGGGGGCAGCCGTCGCAGCAGCGTGCTGCGGTAGGTCGCGGTCGCGAGCCGCGTGTCGAGGACGCAGACCACGCCGCGATCCGTGGCGGTCCGGATGAGCCGGCCCACGCCCTGGGCGAGCAGCATCGAGGCCCTCGGCAGGTCGACGGACCGGAACGCGGCGTCGCCGGCACGCACCCGCCGAGCCTCGAGCATCGGATCGTCCGGTCGCCCGAACGGCAGCCGGTCGATCGCAACGAGCGTGAGGGTGCGCCCCGGCACGTCGACGCCCTGCCAGAACCCCATCGTCGCGAAGAGGCTCGTCGCCTCGTCCGAGCCGAACGCCTCGAGCAGCGAGGCCCTCGATCGCTCGCCTTGGAGGAGGACGGGCGTGTCAACGCGGTCGCGCACGATCGCGCCGACGTGCTCGAGGGCGCGTCGCGAGGTGAACAGCGCGAGCGTCCTGCCACCCGCGGCGTCGACGAGCGCCGCCAGCTCGTCGGCCATCGCGTCCTCTGCCGCGGCGTCGCGTCGCTCGGGGAGGTTGGCCGGCACGTAGAGCAGCGAGTGCGCGGCGTAGTCGAAGGGGGAGGGGATCTCGATCCTGGCCCGGTTGTCCGGGTCGAGGCCGAGGCGGTCCTCCAGTCCCGCGGGCATCGTCGCACTGCACAGGACCGCGGTCACCTCGGACCACAGCGCCGAGAGCAGCGGTCCGACGTCGATCGGCGCGCGCACGAGCGTCGCGGTGCGCTCGGTCCCCTCGATGAAGATGAGATCGTCGCCACCGGGGTCGCGAAGCCGCACGAGGTCCGAGCGCATGTGGATCGCCGCCCCCCTCGTGCCGAGTCGGCGATGGTCGCCCCCGGGCACCGCGGGCAGCGCTTCGATCGCCTCGATGAGCCGCTCGACGCCACGGGCCGCGTCGTCGAGCACCGAGCGCGTGGGCTCGTCGAGGCCGACGGCGTTGGACCCGGCGAGCCGGTCGCGCAGGACCGCACCGAGCCGCTCGGACGAGCGCGCCAGCTCCTCTGCGATCGACCCCGCGTCCTGGGCGCCGGACGATCGCGCCATCGACGCGAGCACGCGGAGCCTGGTCGCACTCAGCTCCACGCCGAGGCTCCGCGACAGCTGCGCGTCGAGCTCGTGGGCCTCGTCGAAGACGACGACCTCGTGGGCCGGTAGCAGCGTCCGGCCGGTCGAGAGGTGCGCGCCGTAGAGCGCGGCGTTGACGATGACCACGTCGGCTCGCTCCGCGCGACGCTTCGCCTCCTCGGCGAAGCAGGTCGCGCCGAACGGACACCGATCCGCGCCAGGGCACTCCTCGGCCGGCATCGAGACGCGCGACCAGGCGCGTGGGTCGGCCTCGAAGCCGAGCTGGTCGCGCTCGCCGGACTCGGTCGACGCCGACCACGCCACGATGCGGCGCAGCTGGGTCGCGACGCTCGCGGGCGTCGATGATCCCGTGCCGTCGCCGAGGTCGAGGGTCGGCGCCTCTGGGGAGCCGACATCGGCGAGGCGCTGGAGGCACAGGTAGTTCTGGCGACCCTTGAGGACCGCGGCGACGAGCGGGACCCCCGCCGCCTGGAGCGCGGGCACCTCTTTGTCGTGGAGCTGGTCCTGGAGTGCCTTGGTCGCCGTCGCAATGACCGCGCGACGCTTCGTGAGCGCGACGGGCACGAGGTAGGCGAGCGACTTGCCGATGCCGGTCCCGGCCTCGACGACGAGGTGGCGGTCGCGGAAGAGCGACGACGCGACGCTCGCCGCCATTCGCTCCTGTCCCTCGCGGCGCTCGGCGGCGGGCAGCGCGTCGGTCACCTCACGGAGCGACGCGAGGACCGCCTCGACCGCGCTGTCGGCGAGGTCGCCACCGAGCTCGCGCTCGGGCAGATCGTCCGTTGAGCCGTCCTGCGACTCGTCGTCGGGGTCGAAGGTCCGCACCTCGCGAGGGTACTGGTGGGCGCGGCTTCGCTCGGGCAGACGGCGGGTCCTGCGCGGCACCCCAACTCAAGCTCCCCTTCCACTCCCATTAGGTTCGCGATGTGCCCCCTCGACCTCGTCGGTCGCCCCGACCGCAGCTGCCACCGGGCATCGACGGCTCACGGGTGCCGGGCCACGTCGCGATCGTCATGGACGGCAACGGCAGGTGGGCGCGACGCCGGGGCCTGCCGCGCACGGAGGGCCACGCCGCGGGCGAAGAGGCCCTCGTCGACACGGCCTACGGGGCGCTCGACCTCGGCGTGAAGTGGCTGACGGTCTACGCCTTCTCGACGGAGAACTGGCGCAGACCCACCGACGAGGTCCGATACCTCATGAACTTCAACGAATCGCTCCTCTTGCGCCGGCGAGACGAGCTCAACGAGCGCGGCGTCAGGGTCCGGTTCATGGGGCGGCGGGACTGGCGCGTGCCGAAGCGGGTGCTGCGCAGGATGGACGAGTCCGAGGCGCTCACCGCGCACAACCGCGCGATGACGCTGACCATGGCCTTCAACTACGGGGGACGCGCCGAGATCGTCGACGCGGTCCGTGACGTGGTCAAGTCCGGGGTGCCCGCCGACAAGATCGACGAGCGCGCGATCCGCTCGCACCTCTACCACCCCGACATGCCGGACCCGGACCTGGTCGTGCGGACGTCGGGGGAGTTCCGGATCTCGAACTTCCTGCTGTGGGAGCTCGCCTACGCCGAGCTCGTGTTCACCGACGTGCTCTGGCCCGACTTCCGACGCCAGCACCTCTTCGAGTCGATCGTGGAGTACCAGGGCCGCTCGCGGCGCTACGGCGGGCTCGAGGGATGACCTGGCGGCTCGTCGGCCTCGCGATCGGCGCGGTCCTCTACTTCTTCGTGTTCCTCGCCGCGATCCACGGCTCGACCACCGCCGCGGGGGTCCTCGTCACAGTCACCGCCCTCGTCTTGCTTGTCGGCGGGGGCAACTGGCTGCAGCACTGGCTCGGGATCCGGCGGCGCCCACCGCAGTTCGCAGAGCCGCCCCGCCACCTCGACGAGGGCCCGGGTCGAGAGGGCGAGCGATGAGCGAGCTGCGCAGCGAGGCGATCGTGCTGCGCACCTACAAGCTCGGCGAGTCCGACCTCATCTGCGTCATGCTCACCGCGGAGTACGGCAAGGTGCGGGCAGTCGCCAAGGGCGTTCGGAAGACCTCGTCGAGGCTGGGGGCGAGGATGGAGGTCCTCGACCACGTCGACGCCCTGCTGGGCCGGGGGCGCAGCGACCTGCTGACGGTCCGCCAGGTCGAGCCACGGGGCACCGCGAGGGGGATCCGCGACGACTACGAGCGGCTCTCGTCCGCGATGGTCGTCGTGGAGACCGCCGATCTGGCCACGCTCGAGTTCCACGCCGACTTCGAGTACTTCGAGATGGTGCGACGGGCGCTCCTCGCGCTCGACGGCGCCGCGGACCCCTCGGTCGCCGCGACGGCGTTCCTGCTCAAGACGCTCGCGCACGACGGCGCGACGCCCGTGCTCGACCGGTGCGCCTCGTGCGGCGAGCACGTCGACCTCGTCGCGTTCGACCTTCTCGAAGGTGGGCTCCTGTGCTCGTCGTGCCGGCGTGGCCGGCCCGTGAGCGCCGACGCGGTGGCGCTCCTGCGCCGCATCCTCGGCGGCGGGCTGGCCGGCGTGCTCGCAGAACCGCACCCCGTCGGTGCGCACGAGGTCGGGTCGATCGCGATCGAGGCGATGGAGTCGCACCTCGGGCGACGGTTGCGGGCAGCTCGCGCGCTCGACGTGCACTAGGTGGACGGCGTGGCAGAGCCGTTCGGCGTCTACGTGCACGTGCCGTTCTGCCGATCGCGGTGCGACTACTGCGCGTTTGCGACCTGGACCGATCGCGACCACGTGATCGACGACTACGTCGAGGCGCTCGGCCGAGAGCTCGACTGGCGTCGAGGACTCGGCATGCTGCGCGATGCGACGTCGGTCTTCTTCGGAGGTGGCACGCCCTCTCGGCTGCCGCCCGAGGCGCTCTGCTCGGTGCTCGAGGCGATCGACCTCGCCGACGGCGCGGAGGTCACCGTCGAGTGCAACCCCGAGGACGTCGACACCGTCCGCCTGGCCGCCTACCGCGCCGCCGGGGTCACCCGGATCAGCGTTGGCATCCAGTCGACGAGCGAGCGCGTGCTTCGTGACCTCGGTC
>DATBQT010000200.1:0-8801 GCA_036560685.1 Acidimicrobiales bacterium | reverse complement strand
CCGTGTCGCGACGCTTCCTCTCGTGCCGTTCCGGTTCTTCAAGTCGAGGACCGCGTCGGGCGCGAACGTGGTGATGTTCCTGATCGGTGGCGCGTTCTTCTCGATGTGGTTCTTTCTCACGCTCTTCATGCAGGACGTGTTCGGGTACTCGGCGCTCAAGACCGGCGTCGCGTTCCTCCCGCAGTCGGTCGCGATCATCGTCGGGGCGCAGATCTCGAGCCGGATCATGTCGAGGGTCGGCGTGTGGCCGATCGCGACCGTGGGCACCGCGCTCGCCACGGGCGGCTTCCTCTTCCTCTCACAGCTCACGACGAGCTCGTCCTACGTGCTCGGGATCATGCTCCCTGGCTGCGCGATCGCCTTCGCGCTTGGGCTGCTCTTCAGCCCGCTGGCCGCTGCGGCGACGTCCACGGTGGCCGCAAAGGACGCGGGGCTCGCCTCGGGGATCCTCAGCACCTCGCGACAGGTCGGTGGCTCGCTCGGCCTTGCGATCCTGGCCACCGTCGCGACCGCGACCGCGGTGTCGATCGTCGGCCCGCTTCCGCCGACGGGCTCGGCCGCGTTCCGCAGCCCCGCCGTGCAGATGGCGGTGACGTCCGGCTTTGACGCGGCGTTCCGGTGGTCCGCGGGGTTCACGTTCGTCGCCCTGCTCGCCGCGCTGCTGCTACGCGGCGTCTACCCCGTCCGGCAGGTCTCGCCCCGGTTGGCCCCCGCCGACTGAGCCCGGCCGCGTCTCGCCGAACAAGAGGCGATCGAACGCGATCGCACCGAGCAGCACCCACGCGATCTCCGCCGGGATCCGGTAGCGGAGGTGGCCGACGACGAGGAGCCCGAGCGCGGCAGTGAACAGCACCATCGTGACCAGTGGGGCGACCCGCACGCGTCGGCGACGCGCGAGGACGAAGCCGTAGAGGGCGAACGGGCTGAGGAGCCAGAACCCGACGATCTGGCTCCAGGCGAGCCACTGCGCCCGCCCGAGGTAGATGCCCGACATGAACACCGTCCAGCCCGGCTTCCACAGGCTCCAGAGCCACAGCTCGCGCATGACCGCCACGACCGGCCAGCGATGCCAGTGGTTCGTCGCGTAGGTGATCGCGCGGTGTCGGAAGAAGGCGTCGGACTGCGCCTCGTTGAGCCCCTTCGGCAGGGCGGCGAGGACCGGGAGGTAGCAGCGTCGACCGTCGTAGCCGGTGAGCGGCCCGTAGTAGCTCTCTGAGCAGTTGGCCCCGACGAGCGTCTGGCCGAGGTTGTTCGAGATCAGCACGGTCTGGTGGAACCGAACCTGGTTGTACGCGCTCCACGGCACGACGATGCCGACCGCGAGCACGCCGACGACGAGCGCGCCTCGGACGAACGTCGCGAACGGCGCAGGGGCCGATCGTGCGACGGCCAGGAGCGCGGGCACCACCAGCAGCACGCCGAGCAGGGCCAGCTCGGCGCGATCCAGCGCGAGCAGGCCCAAGGTGACGCCGAGCAGCACGAGCCCCCCGACGCTCGGCGCTCGCCGGTAGCGGAGCACCAAGAGCAGCGTCACCGTCAGCAGGAGCACGGCCGGCGTCTCGGACGTCGCCACGAGGTCGTTCACCCACAGTCCTGGGTACAGCGCTGCGAGCACGGCCGCGCACAGGCCCACCCGGGGGCCGGCGAGCTCACGGGCGACGTACGCGATGGCAACGACGCACAGTGCGCCCAGCACGCCGATCGTCGCGCGCTGGAGCGTGTAGCCGTGCGGCTCGAGCAGGGTCGCCGGCATGACGAGGAAGACCGTCAGCGGCCCGTGCAGCGCGGTCTGCGGGTGGGGGAAGAACGGGCCGACGAAGCCCTTGCCATGGAGGACGAGGTTGGCGACCTTCGTGTACCAGGCCTCGTCAGAGAGGATCGGCGTGGTCGGCGGCCGAGGCTCGAAGCGCTGGAGCACGAGCCTCATCACCAGCGCAGCGAGCGCGACGAGGGTGACCTGTCGCCCGAACGCGCGTGACGTCAGCCCCGCGTGGTCGTCGCCCTCGGGTACGTCGGACGCGTGCTCGGCCGTCGTGCTGCCGTGATCGGTGACCATCAGCGTGCTGCGGTGCGGCACCGCGTGACGCTCGGCGCACGTCGCACCCGGACCCCAGGCCCCCTCTCGCGCCCGAGCCCGTCCCTATGGCGGCATCGAAGCGACGTCACCGTCGCCACGAACTCTCGTGGTCGGTGCGATCGGTCGAACCCCGCATCGCTCGACCGTACCAATGGCTAGAGGGGTGGTCGTTCCGTCGTCGGGTCGGTCGCGCCGCGGGCCATCGGGTTCCGCGGCTCGCTGAGGTGCTCCATCTCCGAGGGGTGGTGGAACTCCACCGCCCACAAGGAGCGCGGGCGGTTGCCGATCTGGTCGGTCCAGAGCGTGTCGCGCGTGAAGTTGACGACCCGGATCGCGACGTACATGAGGAACGCCGCGAACGGGATCTCGATGAACACGGCCTGGGCGACCGACACCCAGAGGTCGGCTGACCTGGCGGTCGTGATGTCGAACCACGCGTCGGCGCACAGCAGGGTCGTGGTGACCGTCGCCAGCAGCACGATGACCGCTCGGCGCCGCCACGCCGCCCACGCCGTCGCCGCCAGGGCGATCAGGAGCGCGACGTCGAACCCGATCCACGCGAGGTTCCAGTGGGCCGCGTGGTAGCGCTTCGGCAGCGTGAGGCCGAGGACGATGATCCACGCGCCCAGGGCGACACACGCCATGACCAGCGTCTCGATCACGCGGCGGCGGACTTGCGGATTGGGGCGATTCATGGCGAGCTCAGCGGTCATCCTACGACCGAGCACCTCGACTCCAGGCTCAGTCGGCAACGTCCTCGACGTCGATGTCGGCGGTCGCCGCGAGCTCGCGCACACCCTCGAGCAGGGCGATGCGACGGTCCTCGTCGAGCACGTCGTAGCAAGGGACGAGCAGCGCCGTCGTCCGATCCTCGGCGAGCGCGCGACGCTCGATGAGCTCGTCGGTGACGGGCACGTCGCCGCCGTCGTACGCGTACAGCTCGAACGTGTCGCCGCCCGTCAGGAAGTGCGCCTCAGCCGGCGACAGCCCGAGCTCTTCGACGGCGTCACCGTGGGCCGCCCCGCGCATCTCTCGGAGTATGACGACGAGCTGGTAGGCCCGCGCCACGCAGTCCTCGGGCAGCTCGAATGCGCGGTAGCCGTCGACGAGCGGCCACCGGCCCGAGGGGGCGGCGGCGACCGTCTCTGAGGCCGCGAGGCAGAACGCTCGCAGCACCTCGGTCTCGGTGAACGTGCTCCGCGCGTACGCGCGCGCGGCCTCGACGTAGGCCAACGCCACGGTGGCGGGATCTGCGAGCTCGCGACCCTCGTTCCACTGTGCGCGGACGACCGTCGGCGAGAACCATCGAAACGCCTTGACGACGTCGTCCGCATCGACGTCGCCGAGCACGCCGCCTCGACCGAGCCCGTAGAACATGAAGACGTCGAGTCCGAGCGACTCGCCCCTCTTCGCCGTCGCCGGTGCGTAGTAGAACGCGCCGCCGAGCTCGTGGATCGGCGCGGCCGTCGAGTCGATGAGCGAGGCGGTGTCCATGCACAAAACCTAGATGCGAGCGGTGCTGGGCGCTCAGCGCAGGACGAGGGTGCTGAAGCTCCCGGCCAGCCGGACGGTCGTCGCGTCGGCGCCGACGTCGATTGGCGCCTCGGCGCCGTCGCAGGTCGCGGTGCCGTAGGCGGCACCGTGGACCACCACGGTGACGGCCCCCTGGCGCTCGTACTCACCGCTCGACGTCCAGGCGACCACGAGCTCGCCGTTGCCGCTCGAGACGTCGTAGGCATCCGCCCTGCTGGGGCCGTACCCGTCGCCGGCGTCCTCGTAGCCGACGCCGTGCGCGCGGCCCTGGTCGTCGAGCACGACGTGCAGCGCCCAGCACTTCGTCGCGTGGTCGAGGCCGAGCGCCGCAGACGCGTCGCACCACGCGTCGTCGAGGACGATCACCGTGCCAGCCCGCTGCAGGAGGACCGGCTGGCCGATCGGGGCGTCGAGGACCACACGAGCCGCGCCATGCTCGTCCGACTCTCGCTCAGCGCTTCTGGCGATCCCGGCGCAGAGTCGGAGCCGCCGCCATCTCCCCGGGGGCAGTGAGACCTCGACGGTCGTGGCGTCGGGGTCGGCGACAGGGACGGCAAGCAGCTCATCTCCGAGGAGGAATGCCTCTGTGCTCGCGGTCGTGCCGGTCGGCTCGCCGCCAACGGGCCAGTCAACCGGTCGGAGCATGGGATGACCGAGCCGGTGCGCCGCCTCGGCAAGCCGGTAGAGGTGGGGCAGCAAGCGGTACCGAAGTCGCAGGAGCTCCCCGATCGCCGCTTCGACCGGGGCATCGAAGCGCCACGGCTCGCGGTCCGGCGACCCGAGCACGCAGTGCGTCCTGCAGAACGGCGAGAGCACGCCGAGCTCGAGCCACCGCACGTAGAGCGCCGGCGAGGGTGTCCCGTTGAATCCGCCGATGTCCGAGCCCGTGAAGGGCACCGACGACAGCCCGAGCCCGAGGAACGTCGGCACCTGCTGGGCGAGGCCTGCGGCGCTTCCCTCGACGTCCGCGGTCCAGTGCCACGCAGTGCGCGCGAGACCGGCCCAGCCCGCCCTCGACAAGACGAACGGCCGGGAGTCGGGGTCCAGCGCGGCGAGCGCCTCGAAGCCGGCCTCGTTCATGAGGATCCCGTAGACGTTGTGCGCCTCTTCGTGCTCGACCGCACGTCCCTCGAGGTCGTGGACCGCGGAGCGCGGCAGGGTCCTGTCGCCCCACAGCGTGATCGACGTGGGCTCGTTCATGTCGTGCCACGCGCCGGCGAACCCGCGCGAGGTAAGCGCCGCGTAGTGCGATCCCCACCACGCGCGCGTGCTCGGACGACCGAAGTCGGGGAAGGCCGCCCACCCCGGCCACACGGTGCCGTGCACCACCGAGCCGTGCGCGTCGGTGACGAAGTGCCCTCCTTCGACACCTTTGGTGTAGATCTCGAAGCCCGCGTCGCGCCGCACTGCAGGGTCGACGATCGCCACGAGTCTCGTGCCGGCATCCCGCGCGCGGGCCGCGAGTGACTCGATGCGCCCGAAGCGCGCCTCGTCGAACGTGAAGACCCTGAACCGGTCCATGTGATCGATGTCGAGGTGCAACGCCGACACCGGGAGCCTGCGCGCGACGTACCCGTCGAGGACCTCTTGGACGACGGCGTCGGTGCGCCATCCCCACCGGCAGTGGTGGTAGCCGAGCGCCCATCTCGGCGGCATCGCGGGACGACCCGTCAGCAGCGCCCCTGCCGTGAGCAGCTCGTCGAGCTCGCCCACGGCAACGTAGGTGACGAGGGCGCCACCGTGGAACGCCGCGGTCATCGCGTGCTCGGCGTAGTCGGCCGCGCCGATCGTGACGTCCGCTTCAAAGGTGTTCTCGTGGAACGCCCACACCGGCCCGTCGTGGTGCAGCCCGACGGTGATGGGGATGGAGCAGTACAACGGGTTCTGACCGCTCCCCCAAGAGCCCCCGGGGTCCCTGTTCCACAGGCGGAACGACGAGTCGCTGAGATCGAGGCTGCCCGCCTGCTCGCCCAGCCCGCACAGCTTCTCGCCGTCTCGCAGGACGCGGCGAAGGACCCGGTGCGAGCCCCTGGCGATCGGGGTGCGCTCTGCGTAGCGGACCTGACCGCCCGCGTCGGCGACCGTGACGCCGTGATCGTCGACGTCCACGCGAATCGTCGGGGTCGACAGCGACGCGCCGTCGGCGCGGGCAGCCACGTCGACGTGTGTCGGCGCGACAAGCTCGGCGCCTCGCGTCGCGACGTCGAACGGCGCCGGCGCAGGTCCCCACGCGAGTCGCACCACGTCATCGGAGAGTGCGCGCACCTGCAGCGTCGCGCGCTCGAACGTCACGGACAGTCCCGATCCCCCGTCGGTCACCGACGCGCCGGTGAAGCTGCCGGTGTCCGAGGATGGATCAGCGTGACGTCGCAGTCGCCAACGGGCGCCGCTCGCCGTCATCGCGACGGAGTTGACGACGATCGCCCACATCGTGCGCGGCGAGAGCGCGACGATCTCGCGGATGGCGAGCTGACCTTTCTGCATCGCTCGACGCACTTCGGCTCGCATCACCGTGCGAACCTATATGAGTCACCAATCGACACTCGCGTGGCAGTACGGTGTCCGAGCGGCATTCACCCGATCGGGGGACGATGGGCGTCACACCACTGCGCGAGGCCAGCGACGTCGCCGTGCGATCGCTCACGGCCCCGGTGTCGGGCGCCTTCGACCTGCTCATGTCGGGTCGGCTGCGACCCCGCGAGCCGGACCGGAGGGTCGGCTGGCAGGTGGTCAATCTCGACCTCGAGGGGCGTCGGCTCCGCTACCGGGTGACCGACAACGTCTCGGTCGGCAACGCTCAGGGACAGCGGGTGGCCCCCATGTGGGCGATGAGCCTGCACGGGTACTTCGCAGGCGGCTCGATGTACGCGCGGGAGAGCGAGATCCTCGCGGGTCGGTTCGGCTGGCGGGTCGTGAACCCCTCCCTGCCGGGGTTCGGGGGCTCAGACCCCTTTGCGTGGCCGGAGATCTCGATGGATCGCCTCTCCGACCAGATCAGCCTCATCAAAGAGCACCTCGGGATCGAGTCGATGCTGCTGCTCGGCCACTCGATGGGGGCGGCGGTGGCGACCCACTACGCCGCACGCCACCCTGACGAGGTGCTCGGCGTGATCTACCGAGACGGCGTGGCAACGCCGGCGTGGCAGCAGCGCCACGGCGCGGTCGCACGCCTCCTCGCCGGCACGCTGCCCGACGTCGCGCCGATTGCCGACATGGTCGCCGCGGTCGCGCTTGACTTGCCGGACCTCCTCGCGGGCCACGTGCTCACGACGATCCGGTCCATGATCCCCGACCTGCGACACAACGTTCGGACGTTCGCACGCAGCGCGCCCGTCGCGTCGATGCTGATGAGCCTCGACCTCTCCGAGGACGTTCGCCAGATGTGCGAGGCGGGGATACCGCTGCTCGCAGAGTGGGGCTGCTTCGACCGACTGATCCCGCCGTCGACGGCCACGGAGTTCACCGCGGTGTCGGGCGCCGAGGTGCACTGGCTGCCGGGCGGGCACTCGTGGATGCTCGCGCGACCGTCCGGCCAGGCCGACGTGCTCTCGCGGATGCGCTGGGGGCGCGAGTTCCTCGACGAGGTCGCCGCGCGAGCAGCAGCAACCCGTTGCGCTACTTGATGTAGAGCTTGCCGTTCGAGTCGGTCACCGTGAGCGGCGTGAGGCCGACCTGCGCGGGTCCGACGAGGACCGCGCCGGTCGCGACGTCGAACTCCGAGCCGTGACAGGGGCACGTGATGACCTGGTTCGACGAGGCGTACTGCACGGTGCACCCCGCATGCGGGCAGAGGGCGTCGTAGGCGACGAACTGGCCTGCCGACGGCTGGATGACGAGGCCCGGGTCCTGGGACACCGGTACCGTGAAGGTTGCGGACTGGCCGACGGCGAGCTGGCTCGACGGGCCGAGCTCGGTGCCGAGCGAGCTCGCCGGCCCGCCCGTGGTCGAGGGGAACGTCCCGCCGCCGGAGCTCGCCGGCGCCTTCGCGCCGCCCACCGCCCTTCCGATCCCGACGGCCGCCACCGAGACGACGAGCCCCGCTCCTGCAGCTGCCGCCACCGCCACGCCACCGAGCACTACCGCACGGCGGTCGACCCCATCGGGCGTGCGACCTCCCGGCAGGGACATGCGGACGCCCTCGAGATAGGGGCATCCGACCGGCGAGCAGCGACGATTCGGGATGGCCTTGCAACGCCCGTCGCTGAAGTACCCGCACGTCCGCTGGACGTCGGCGAAGGGGACCACCACCATGAGTGGGTCGTCCTGCTGCGACTCGAGCGCGGCACGACGGGCTATTCGCGAGTCCAGGCTCATGACGCCGCCGGCGCCCGCAAGCACGAACGCCGCGAACATGAAGAAGTAGACGAGGTCGGCGCTCGTGTACCAAGGCGATGCGTTGAAGCTGATGGCGAGGAACAGGCTCAGGGAGAGCACCATGCCGCCGACCGCGGCGATGCGTGTCCACAGCCCGAGCGCCATGCCGAGGCCGATGGCCACCTCGGAGATCGCGATGATCCAGCCGATCCACCCGGAGTACCGCAACAGGTGCCCCAAGAGCAGGTGGATCGGTGACAGCTTCAGGATCGAACCGATCATCTGGGCGTGGATGCCTGACGACGACGCAGGGTTGAAGAAGTTGGGGTTGGCCATCTTCTGCAGTCCCGCGAAGAGAAAGGTGAACGCGAGGAAGGCACGGGCGGGCAGCAGCGCCCACCCCGAGAGCAGCCATCCCCTCGGCGGCATCCCGAACGGCAACGGCCGCGGGTCTCGTCGCCGGTAGTTGCTCCTCGGCACGGCCCCAACGATAAGACACACGTGAAGCGACTCGTACCGCGACCGTGCTCCGAGGCACTAAGTCTTCGGTAAAGATCACCGTGTGGTGTCGTTCCTCGTCGACAAGCTGCAGACGCTTCCTGCCGGCCTCGTCTACCTCACTGTGGGACTGCTCGTCTTCGGCGAGGCCGCGTTGTTCATCGGCTTCGTCCTGCCGGGCGAGACCGCGGTGATCATCGGCGGGTTCATCGCCAGCAGAGGGAAGATCAACATCGTCGCACTGTGCGCACTCGTCGTCGTCTGCGCGATCGTCGGCGACTCGGTCGGGTACTTCGTCGGGAAGCGCTACGGCACGGGCCTGCTCGGGCTGCCGGTGATCCGCCACCGTCGCGCCGGCATCGCCCGTGCGTTGGACGGC
>DATBQT010000199.1:0-22959 GCA_036560685.1 Acidimicrobiales bacterium | reverse complement strand
TCCGCGCCCTGGGCGGCGGCGGCGCGCAGGAAGCCCTTGCCGATCCGGCCGAACCCGTTGATCCCGACCCGCACGCTCATCCAGCCTCCCTTGCCGCCGGCACCGATCTTGCCAGAGCCGACTCCAGTGCCGCGGCGAGCCGCTCGGGGTCGTGGACCAGCCGGTTGCGCCCCGCGAGCGGGGCCAGGCGCACCTCGACGTCGGTCGCCCCGAGCGCCATGGACGACGACTCGTCCGCGAGGACCACGTCGACGGGCACCCCGTGGCGCTCGAGCGCCGCCACGTGGTCGGTCACGCTGTAGCCGGCGGTCTCAGGCTGCTGCGGGCGCAGGTTGCACACGTAGACGCACTGGGCGCTCGACGCGCGCATCGCGTCGGTGACCCCGGGGACTGCGGCGGCGGCCAGCACGCTCGTGTAGAGCGACCCAGGACCCACCACGATCTGGTCCGCGCCCGCGAGCGCGACGAGGACCGACTCGGGCGCCGCGACGTCGTGCGGGATGAGCTCGACGCGCTCGATCAGCGAGGCGGCCCCGACCGCGACCTGGCCGGTCACCGCGCCGTTCGGTCCCGTCGCCTGCAGCACCACCCTCGAGGTCGTGGCGGGCAGCACTCGGCCGCGCGCGCCGAGGAGGCGCCCCGCCTCGTCGACCGCGCCCTCCAGGCTCCCGATGGTCCCGAGGAGGCCCGCCAGCAGCAGGTTCCCGAGCGGGTGGCCCGCGAGCTCGCCCTCGGTGAAGCGGCGCTCGAAGGCCGCCGCGAGCGCCGAGCCGGGCTCGGCCACCGCAACGAGGCACTTGCGCAGGTCGCCCAGCGCCACCACGTCGAGCAGCTCGCGCAGCCGTCCCGACGAGCCGCCGTCGTCGGCGACCGAGACGACGCCCGTGACGTCGTCGGCATAGGCGAGGGCGGCTCGCAGGGTCACCGCGGTGCCGTGGCCCCCGCCGACCGCGACGACGCGGGGGCTCATCGCTCCACGTCCCGGTGCTGCACGGCGATCCCCCCGCCGAGGCGACGCCCGACTTCCTCTGCGATCGCGACGGAGCGGTGCCGCCCGCCCGTGCACCCGAAGGCGATCGTCAGGTACGACTTGCCCTCGCGCTGGTAGGCGGGCAGCTGCCAGGCGAGCATGGCGGTCACCTCGTCCAAGAACCGCTCGCTCTCGGCGCTGCCGAGGAGCACGAAGTCGCGGACCGGCTCATCGAGCCCCGTGAGCTCGCGCAGCTCGTCGACCCAGTGCGGATTGGGCAGGAATCGGCAGTCGAACACCACGTCGACGTCGCGCGGCATCCCGAACTTGTAGCCGAACGACAGGATCGTGGTGCGCATCATGGACGTCCCGACCGAGGAGTCGAACAGCTCGACGATCCTGCGGCGCAGCTGGTGCGAGGTGAGCTCGCCCGTCTCCAAGAGCACGTCGGCGACGCCGCGAAGCTCGCTGAGCGCGTCTCGCTCCTGGGCGATCGAGCCGGCCACCGAGGTCGCGGCGAGGGGGTGGCGCCGCCTCGTGCCCTCGTAGCGGCGGATGAGCACGTCGTCGGTCGCGTCGAGGAAGAGCACCTTGATCGAGGTGCCCTCGGCGCGCAGGTCCCGGATCACCGAGCACAGCTCGGGGACCTCGGCGGTCCCGCTGCGGCCGATCACGAAGGCGACGCGCTGGCGGTCGAGCGGGGCGGCGTCGGCGAGCGCCGCGACCCTCGTGATGAGGGCGGCCGGCACGTTGTCGATCACGAACCAGCCGAGGTCCTCCAGGGTCGCCGACGCCGTGGAGCGACCCGCCCCTGACATCCCCGCGACGATCAGGAGGTCGGACATACCTCCATCATCGCGCATCCGCCGTCGCGCCAAGCACTCCGACCGCCAGCCGGTCGTGCACGCGCCTCGCCACGTCGTCGGGGAGCCACGTGAGCGCGCGCAGCTCGTCGAGCGTCGCCGCGCGGACGCCCGCGGCCGTCCCGAACGTCTCGACGAGCCGCTCCTTGCGCGCCGGACCGAGCCCCTCGATGCCGTCGAGCATCGACGCGGTCATCGCGCGTCCCCGGCGCGATCGGTGGAACGTGATCGCGAAACGGTGCGCCTCGTCGCGGACACGCTGCAGCAGGTAGAGCGCCTCGCTCGCCCGGGGCAAGATGACGGGCCGGCTCGACCCGGGGCGGAAAACCTCCTCGAGGCGCTTCGCGAGCGAGGCGAGCTCCAGCTGCCCCGTGAGCCCCCGCGCGTCGACCGCGGCGATCGCGGCGTTCAGCTGGCCGATGCCGCCGTCGACGACGATGAGGTCGGGGTTGGCACCGAACCGGTCCTTGCTCCCGTCGGTGCGCCAGTGCGACAGGCGGCGGTCGAGCACCTCGTGCATCGCGCCGACGTCGTCGCTGCCCTGGATCGTCTTGACCGTGAAGTGCCGGTAGGAGCGCTTGTCGGGGAGCGCGTCTTCGAACACGACCATCGAGCCCACGTAGCTCGTGCCCTGGAGGTGGCTCATGTCGAAGCACTCGATCCGGTAGGGAGGGCGCTCGAGCCCGAGCGCGGCTTGGAGCTCGACGAGCGCCTTGGAGCGCGCGTTGTGGTCCGCGGCGCGCCGCAGCCCCCGGCGGCGGAGGTCCTCGTCGGCGTTGGCGACGGCGAGCGCCACGACGCCGTGGCGCCGTCCGCGCTCGGGCGCCGACACGCGAACGGCCCCGCCCCGCAGCGACCCGAGCCACGACTCGAGCCGCCCGGTGTCCTCGCCGAGCGCCGGCACCACGAGCTCGCGCGGGGGTGGCCGGTCCGCGTCGTAGAGGTCGCCGAGGAACCGCTCGAGCAGCGCGGCGTCATCGAGGTCATCGACGAGGTCCGCGCTGAGCGACTCGCGCGCGATCACGCGCCCGCGCCGCACCTCGAGGCGCACGACGCACGCCTGGAGCCCGTCGGTGGCCACCCCGACGGCGTCGAGGTCATCGCGCTCGGAGAGCACGACCTGCTGGGTGTCCGACGCGCGCTCGACGTGCGCGAGCGCATCTCGGAGCCGCGCGGCCGCCTCGTAGTCCCGCGCCTCGGCCGCGGCGCGCATGCGCGCGGCGAGGTCCGCGGTGAGCTTGGCGGCGTCCCCTGAGAAGAAGCGCAGGAACCCCTGGACGTGCTCGGCGTAGGTGGCGTCGTCCACGCGGCCGACGCACGGCGCCGCGCACCGCCCGATGTCCGCGAGGAGGCACGGGCGCCCGAGGCGCTCGTGGCGGACGAACTTGGCGTCCCCGCAGGTCCGGATCGGGAAGGTGGGCAGCAGCAGGTCGATCGTGCTGCGCAGGGACTTGGCGTGCCCGAACGGCCCGAAGTAGCGCACGCCGCGGCGCTTCCTGCCCCGGACCACCGTCGGGCGGGGCCAGCGCTCGCGCAGGTCGATCGCCAGGTGCGGGTAGGTCTTGTCGTCCTTCAGCCGGATGTTGTACCGGGGCTGGTCGGCCTTGATGAGCGAGTTCTCGAGCAGCAGCGCGTCGACCTCGGAAGCCGTGACCGTCCAGTCCACGCCGTCCGCGGCGGCGACGAGCTGGGCGGTGCGCTCCGGCAGGGTCATCGGATCGGCGAAGTAGTTGGCCAGCCGCGAGCGCAGCGAGCGGGCCTTGCCCACGTAGAGGGCGGTGCCCTTGGCGTCTCGGAAGACGTAGACGCCGGGGCCGTCGGGGATCGACGAGGGCTCGGGCACCTGGCGCACGCCGCCATCGTCCCACCACCCGCTCACGGGGTGCGCGCGCTTACACTGGAGTCGCTGGCCTGGATTCCAGCACCACACATACTCTCCCGAGGCCGACAGACCCGCGGATGGGCGACCAGGCTGTCCCCGCCGACCGATTCGGGAGCTCCCCACAGGGGGTTCAGATGCTGAAGATCACGACGGCACTGCCGGAGGAGTACCGCACCGAGTCGCCCGAGCGCCTCGCCGAGCGGATCGGGGTCGCCAAGCAGCGCCTCGGCGACCGGCTGTTCATCCTCGGGCACCACTACCAAAAAGACGAGGTCATGCGCTGGGCCGATGCCCGCGGCGACAGCTTCGGGCTGTCGCGCCTCGCCGCGGACCGACACGACGCGGAGTTCATCGTCTTCTGCGGCGTGCACTTCATGGCTGAGTCCGCCGACATCCTCACCGGCGCGCACCAAAAGGTCCTGCTGCCCGACCTCGCGGCGGGCTGCTCGATGGCCGACATGGCCGACATCGACCAGGTCGAGGAGGCCTGGGACCAGATCGGCGCGGTCACCGACGTCGAGCGCGTCGTGCCGATCACGTACATGAACTCCACCGCGGCGCTCAAGGCATTCGTCGGACGCAACGGCGGCGCGGTGTGCACGTCGTCCAACGCGCGACGGGTCCTTGAGTGGGCGCTCAGCGACCAGACGCACCGCCGCGGCGCCGAGAAGGTCCTGTTCTTCCCCGACCAGCACCTCGGCCGCAACACCGCGCTCGCCATGGGCTTCGACGCCGCCTCGATGGTCGTGTGGGACCCGCGTCGGGACCTCGGTGGCCTCGAGGACGTGGACGTCAAGCAGGCGACGTTCCTCCTGTGGAAGGGCCACTGCTCGGTGCACCAGCGGTTCCGTCCCGCGCACGTCGCGGCGTTCCGCGACACCCACCCGGGCGGGCGGGTCGTCGTGCACCCCGAGTGCTCCGCCGAGGTCGTCGCGGTCGCCGACGAGGTCGGCTCCACGGACTTCATCATCCGCACGATCGACGCGGCGCCCCCGGGCACTGCGTTCGGCGTCGGCACCGAGATCCACCTCGTGAAGCGGCTCGCCGACGAGCACCCCGACCTCGTCGTCGAGTGCCTCGACCCGAGCGTGTGCCCGTGCACGACGATGTCGCGCATCGACGCCCCGCACCTCGCGTGGATCCTCGAGGGACTCGTCGAGGGCAGGGTGCGCAACCAGATCACCGTCGACCCGGTCACCGCGAGTGACGCGAAGGTCGCGCTCGAGCGGATGCTCTCGATCTCCTAGCGCCGCGACGCCCCTGCGCTTCGCCGGGCGACGGCCGGCTTCTGCTTCGCGACGGGCGCGCGCTTGGCCGCAGCCTTCGCGCGACGCGGTGCGCGGACGGACGGGAGCACGTGGCGCAGCACGACCCCGGTGTGGCTCGCCTCGTCGGCCGCGACGTCCTCGGGGGTGCCCTCGGCGACGAGCGACCCGCCCCGCGAGCCGCCCTCCGGGCCGAGGTCGACGAGCCAGTCGGCGGTCTTGACGACGTCGAGGTTGTGCTCGATCACGACGACCGTGTTGCCCTGGTCGACGAGACGCTGGAGCACCTCGAGGAGCCGGCGGACGTCCTCGAAGTGCAGTCCGGTCGTGGGCTCGTCCAGCACGTACAGCGTGTGCCCGGTCGGACGACGCGCGAGCTCGGTCGCGAGCTTGACGCGCTGGGCCTCGCCGCCCGACAGCGTCGGCGCGGGCTGGCCGAGTCGCACGTAGCCGAGCCCGACGTCGACGAGCGTCTGGATGTGCCGCGCGATCGAGGGCTGGCGCTCGAAGAAGCCGAGTGCCTCCTGGGCGGGCATCGCGAGCACGTCGGCGATCGACCGGCCGCGGAACAGGACCTCGAGGGTCTCGCGGTTGTACCGCGCGCCCTCGCAGACCTCGCACGAGACGTAGACGTCGGGCAGGAAGTGCATCTCGATCTTGATCGTGCCGTCGCCGGCGCACGCCTCGCAGCGCCCGCCCTTCACGTTGAACGAGAACCGGCCCGGCTGGTAGCCGCGCACCTTCGCCTCGGGGGTCTCTGCGAAGAGCCGGCGGATCTTGTCGAAGACGCCGGTGTACGTCGCGGGGTTCGACCTCGGCGTCCTGCCGATCGGCTGCTGGTCGACGGCGACGACCTTGTCGACCTGCTCGGCGCCCTTGACCTCGTCGTGCGCGGCGGGGAGCTCGCGGCTCCCGTTCACGGTGTGCAGGAGCGACTTGAGGAGGATCTCGTTGACGAGCGTCGACTTGCCTGATCCCGACACGCCCGTGACCGCGACGAGGCAGCCCAGCGGCAGCGAGACGTCGAGGTCCCGAAGGTTGTTCGCCCGCGCACCGAGGACCACGAGCTCGCCGGAGTCGCGTGGCCGACGCGTCGTCGGCACCGGGATCGTGCGACGTCGCGCGAGGTAGTCGCCCGTGATGGACGCCTTGTTCGACTCGATGCCACTCGGGCCGGAGACCGGGCCCGAGTGCACCACCTGGCCGCCGAGCTCGCCGGCACCGGGTCCGATGTCGACCACGTGGTCCGCGGCGCGGATCGTCTCTTCGTCGTGCTCGACGACGATCACGGTGTTGCCGATGTTGCGGAGGCGCTCGAGCGTGCCGATCAGCCGCTGGTTGTCCCGCTGGTGCAGCCCGATCGACGGCTCGTCGAGGACGTAGAGCACGCCCACGAGGCGCGAGCCGATCTGGCTCGCCAGGCGGATCCGCTGCGCCTCGCCGCCCGACAGGGTCGCAGAGGAGCGCGACAGCGAGAGGTATTCGAGCCCCACCTCCATGAGGAACTGCGAGCGCTCGAGGATCTCCTTGATGACGCGCTCGCCGATGATCGCCTCGCGCTCCGTCAGCTGGATGGTGGAGAAGAAGTCCACGAAGTCGGAGATCGACAGGCTGCACACCTCGGCGATGTTGCGCCTGACCACCGTCACGGCGAGCGTCAGCGGCTTGAGCCGCGCGCCGCCGCAGGTCGAGCAGTCGACCTCGCGCATGTACGCCTCGATCTGCTCGCGGCTCCAGTCCGAGTCGGCCTCGCCGTGGCGGCGTTCGAGCCAGTGGATCACGCCCTCGAAGTTCGCCTCGTAGCTGCGCACCCTCCCGTAGCGGTTGCGGTAGCGGACCTGCACGGGCTCGCCACCGGTCCCGTAGAGCACGAGCTTGCGGTCCTTCTCGCGCAGCTTGCGCCACGGCGTCTCGAGCTTGAACTTGCCGAAGTCCGCAGCGCCCGACAGCAGCCCGGTGAAGAACCCGGTGCGCGCGCCGGCCCAGGGCGCCATCGCCCCGTCGGCGATCGACAGGGCGGTATTCGGAACGACGAGGTCGGCGTCGACCTCGTAGCGCGTCCCGAGCCCCGCGCACGTCGGGCACGCGCCGTACGGCGAGTTGAAGGAGAAGTCGCGTGGCGCGAGCTCGTCGAAGCTGATCCCGCACTCCGCGCAGGCGAGCTGCTCGGAGAACACGAGCTCGGACGTCGGCGTCCCGTCCTCGTCGAGCACCGCGACGGCCGCGGACCCGCCCCCGAGCCGCAGCGCCGTCTCGACCGACTCGGTCAGGCGCTGGCGGATCCCGTCGCGCACGACGAGCCGGTCGACGACCACGTCGATAGTGTGCTGCTCGTAGCGGGCGAGGTCGAGCGCCTCGCGGTCGGACAGCTCGAGCACGTCGCCGTCGACCCGGACCCGCGAGAACCCCTGGCGGCCGAGGTCCTCGAGCAGCGCGTGGTACTCCCCCTTGCGTCCCCTGACCACCGGCCCGAGCACGAGCAGCCGCGTGGCGTCGCCGAGGGCGAGCACCTGGTCGACGATCTGCTGGGGCGTCTGGCGGCCCACCTCCCGACCGCAGTTCGGGCAGTGGGGTCGCCCGATCCTCGCGAAGAGCAGCCGCAGGTAGTCGTAGACCTCGGTGACGGTGCCCACGGTGGAGCGAGGGTTCCTCGACGCCGACTTCTGGTCGATCGAGATCGCCGGGGAGAGCCCCTCGATGAAGTCGACGTCGGGCTTGTCCATCTGCCCGAGGAACTGCCGGGCGTACGCGGACAGGCTCTCGACGTACCGGCGCTGGCCCTCCGCGTAGATCGTGTCGAAGGCGAGCGAGGACTTCCCGGACCCCGAGAGGCCCGTGAAGACGACCAGTCGGTCCCGCGGGATCTCGAGGTGGACGTCCTTCAGATTGTGCTCGCGGGCGCCGCGAACCACGATCTTGTCCGCCATCGGTCGGAGGTTACCGGCCGACTGTGACAGGTCCTTCCTGGGTGAGCTCGGCCAAGAGCCCCACCACCTCGTGGAGCTCGTCGCGGATCGCCGCGGCCTCCTCGAAGCGCAGGTCCTTGGCCGCCTCGAGCATCTCGCGCTCCAGGCGCTCGGCGTCGAGGTGCAGCTGGGCCGCCTCTTCCTGTCGCACGGGCAGGCGGGGCTGCGGCGAGCCGCGCGCGCCCCCGCGACGGCGTGGCCGCTCGCCCTCCGGAGTGGTGCCGCGGAGCCTTCCCAAGATGTCCTTCACCGCAGAGGTGATCGACTGGGGGTCGATGCCGTGCTCGGCGTTGAAGGCCAGCTGGACCGTGCGGCGCCGCTCGGTGACCGAGATCGCCGCTCGCATCGAGTCGGTGATCGTGTCGGCGTAGAGGACCGCTCGGCCCCTCGCGTTGCGGGCCGCCCTGCCGATCGTCTGGGTGAGCGACGACCCGCTGCGCAAGAACCCCTCCTTGTCGGCGTCGAGGATCGCGACGAGGCCGACCTCTGGCAGGTCGAGTCCCTCTCGAAGCAGGTTGATGCCGACGAGCACGTCGAACTCGCCGAGCCGCAGCGACCTGAGGATCTCGATCCGCTCGATGGTGTCGATGTCGGAGTGCAGGTACTGGACGCGGACGCCGGCCTCGGCCAGGTACGTGGTGAGGTCCTCTGCCATCTTCTTGGTGAGCGTGGTCACCAGCACCCGGTCGCCGACGGCGGTCGTGGCGGCGATGCGCGCGCGGAGGTCGTCGATCTGGCCCTTGGTGGGGACGATCTCGACGGGAGGGTCAACGAGGCCGGTGGGCCGGATGACCTGCTCGACCATCGCGTCGGAGACCTCGCGCTCGTAGGGGCCGGGCGTCGCAGAGACGAACACGACTTGGCCGACGCGGTCGAGGAACTCGTCGAAGCGCAGGGGTCGGTTGTCGAGGGCCGACGGCAGCCGGAACCCGTGCTCGACGAGGACGTCCTTTCGCGACTTGTCGCCGGCGAACTGGCCGTTCAGCTGCGGGACGGCGACGTGGGACTCGTCGACGACGACGAGGAAGTCGCTCGGGAAGTAGTCCAGCAGCGTGTAGGGCCGCTCCCCCGGCGAGCGGCCGTCGAGGTGCCGCGAGTAGTTCTCGATCCCCGCGCAGCTCCCGGTCTCGGCCAGCATCTCGAGGTCGTGCTCCGTGCGGGCGCGGAGGCGCTGGACCTCGAGCAGCTTGCCTTGCGACTGGAACTCGGCGAGGCGCTCGCGAAGCTCGACCTCGATCGACTGGATCGCCCTGGCCATCGTCTCGTCGCCGGCGACGTAGTGCGACGCCGCGTAGATGGCGAGGTCCTCGAGCTCGTCACAGACGTCGCCCGTGAGCGGGTCGAACAGCGCGATCCGCTCGAGCGTGTCGCCGAAGAACGAGAGCCGGATGGCCTGCTGCTCGTAGCTCGGGTGCACCTCAATCGTGTCGCCCTTGACGCGGAACGTCCCGCGCAGCAGCGTCATGTCGTTGCGGTGGTACTGCATGTCCACGAGGCGGCGAAGGAGGGCGCGCTGGTCGTAGTCCTCACCAGCGACGAGTGGCACCATCCTCGCGCGGTACTCCTCGGGCGAGCCGAGCCCGTAGATGCACGAGACCGACGCGACTACGACGGTGTCGCGCCTCGTGAGCAGCGAGGAGGTAGAGGCGTGCCGCAGCCGGTCGATCTCGTCGTTGATCGATGAGTCCTTCTCGATGTAGGTGTCGGTCCTCGCGATGTACGCCTCGGGCTGGTAGTAGTCGTAGTACGAGACGAAGAACTCGACACGGTTGTCGGGAAGCATCTCTTTGAGCTCCGCGGCGAGCTGCGCGGCGAGCGACTTGTTCGGCTCGATCACGAGCGTCGGGCGCTGCAGCCGCTCGACCATCCACGCGATCGTCGCGGTCTTGCCCGACCCCGTGATCCCCTCGAGCGTCTGGAAGCGCAA
Source organism: Acidimicrobiales bacterium (assembly GCA_036560685.1). Lineage (GTDB taxonomy): Bacteria > Actinomycetota > Acidimicrobiia > Acidimicrobiales > RAAP-2 > Palsa-459. The sequence continues at coordinate 13,086 of DATBQT010000199.1, read as the reverse complement.
CCCGTCGAGCACGCCCGTCGTGAGCGCGTCGATCGCCGCGGGCTGGTCGCCCGCGGGCTGGAAGGGTGATTGGACCCTGAAGGGGTGCTCGGGCACTACGCCGCCTCGAGGCGGCGCCACAGCGCCTCGACCTTCGCCGCCAGCTCCTCGTAGGTGCCGGAGTTGTCGATCACCTCGTCGGCCAGCGCGTTGCGGTCGTCGCGGGATCCCTGCGTGGCCATCCGGAGCACCGCGTCGACCTTGGTGAAGCCGCGATGGGCGACCAGTCGCTCGACGGCGAGCTCGGCGGGCACGTCGACGCTCCAGACCTCGTCGATGCCGAGCTGGGCTCGGTGCTCCGGGCGGAACAGCGGGATGGCCACGACGACGACCTTCGAGTGCCCCTTGGCCTGGTCGACCTGGCGCACGAGCTCGAGGCCGATCGCGGGATGGATGATCTCGTTCATCAAGGTGGTCGACGCCGGATCGGCGAAGGCCTTGGCCGCGAGCGCACCGCGGTCCAAGGAGCCGTCGGCGGTGCGGATCTCGTCACCGAAGGCCTGGACGAGGCGCTGCAGGGTGGGCGAGCCAGGCTCGACGACCTCGCGGGCGATGACGTCGGCGTCGACGACCGCCGCGCCTCGTGCTGCCAACAACGCCGTCACCGCCGACTTCCCGCTCCCGATCCCACCGATCACCGCAATGGTCGGCACCTCGACACGATAGGGGTCGCCTGTGACGAGGTGTGTGGGCGGAGCTGGCTCAGAGCGACGGGGCGCTCTGCGGCGCGCCGGCGTACTCGTTGGTGTACGTCGCGGTCGCCCCCGTTGCGAGGTGGCCCACGTACCAGCCCGCGACCCCTGGGTAGTCCCATCCGGTCGGCAGCTGCACGGTGCCTCCCGAGGCCGTGTCGCCCCATGCGGGCGGCGTCTGGCCGGGCAGCCACAGCTCGACTTGGACCGTCGAGCTGACGACGCGGGCACAGATGTCCCACGGCATCCCCGGAGAGCCGTTCGCCATCAGGAACGACTTGATGTTGAGCTCTTTGAGCAGCTGGAAGGGCACGGCGCGCGAGGTGTTCCAGACGTGGATGTTGAGGATGTAGTTCGCGTACTCGAACACGTTCTTCGTGACCGTGATCGCCCTCGTCACCCCGTCTTTGGTCGCCACGCGCAGCGCGAGCCCCTCTTGGGTGATGACGCCGGTCCCCTGCGCCGGGCTCTGGCTCGACCACGTGGCGCAGGACTCCTGGTCGGCGACGGGGGCTGCCTGCGCCGGCCAGAAGACCATGCGGTCGTTGGCGCCGGCGATGGTGGGGTTCGCGGAGAGCTGTGAGGTGCCCGGCGTCGGCGAGGCGAGCACCGAGTACGAGTCGCCGACGCTGGTCTGCGCGGACACGTTTTGCGTGAGCGTGGCCGCGCCATAGGTCGAGTCGAGCGGATGTGGCACGCCGGGCGCCGACGTGGAGATGAGGACCACGCCGGTGCCGCGTCCGACAGTCGCGCCGGTCGGCGCCGTGAGCTTCACGTAGAGCGCCTCGGTGGGCTGGGTGTCGTGCCCGAGGCGCACGACGACCGCGACGGATCGGGTCTGCGCGCCCGCGGCGAACTTGACGACCCCCTTCGTCGCGATGAAGTTCACACCGGCGATCGCGGTCCCCCCGTCGACCTCGAAGTGGACGGTCACGGCGTGGCGCTGGGGGCTTGACAGCGTGACGGGCACCAGGACTGGTCGTGCCGCACCCGCGTCCCCGTTCGCGAGGGACGCGTCACCCGCGCTCAGGCTCACCGCATCGGGTGACGCGGGCAGGATCGTGTCCTCGCCTACCGCTGGTGCGACCGTCGCGCCCCCCGCGAGCATGGTGAGCCCGACGGTGAACGACCTGCAGGGCGAGGTTGCCTGCCACCAGCACGTGCCCGTGGACGGGGTCGCGTCCGCGAGGATCCGGACCTTGAAGGACGCCTCGTCACGTCCCGGCGGGATCGTGAGGACGCCGCTCGCAGCGGTGAAGTCGCTCCCCTGTACCGCGGAGCCCGACACGACGTGGAAGTGGACGCGTACCGACGCCGACAGGGGACGACTCAGCGTGACCGGGACCGTGACGACGAGTGAGCCAGTCGATGGCGCGACGACGTCGACGGCGCCTGCCCGGACGACCGCCACCGCGACGCCTGGTGCGCGCTTGAGCTCCGACGCCCCGCCGCTCGACGTCGTGGCCGCGCCGACGACCATGGTCACGGCCAACGCAGCGAGGGTGCCGGTTCGCGTCGAACGACGTCGTCTCGATCGTGGCCGGCGGCTCGCGCCGTGCCACGTGCGCGCGCAGCTCTCTGTCGTGCCCATTCGTGCGTCGCTCCAGGCCGTCGGGTCGAAGAAGCCTTGCACTCCCAGCGCGCAACCGGCTGCCGCCCCACCGTGACCAGTGGTGATCGGCGGCGCCGCACCGGAGGCCAAAAGCCCCACTGTCCTCCACTCGGGGCGCCCGTGACCCTGCTGACGCCGACGACTGAGAGTCCACCCGTGACCGGAGGCGCCACTGGCGTCGACGAAGGACGTGCCACGCGCGGCCTCCACCTGGGCGTGCTCGCCGCAATCGCGTACGTGCCACTGCTCCTCACGCACCGCGGCTTCATCGCCTCCGACACGAAGGCCTACCTCTATCTGGATCCACGACGCCTCCTCAGCTCTGCGCGCTACCTGTGGAACCCGTCGGTGGGCATGGGCTCGGTCACCCACCAGAACATCGGCTACCTCTTCCCGATGGGCCCGTGGTACTGGGCGTTCCACGCCTTAGGCGTGCCCACCTGGATCGCCCAGCGGCTCTGGCTGGGGACCCTGCTGTTCGCCGCGGCCACCGGCGTGCGCTTCTTGGGGCGGCTCTTGGGCATGAGCGCCTGGGGGCAGCTCGCGGCGGCCGTCCCCTACATGCTCACCCCGTTCATCGTCGACTACCTCGCCCGGACGTCAGCGATCCTGATGCCGTGGGCCGGTCTCGGCTGGATGGTCGGGTTCATCGTGCTCGCCGTGCGACGGGGTGGGTGGCGCTACCCCGCGCTGTTCGCCCTCGTCGTGGCGCTCGTCGGGGGCGTAAACGCGACGTCGGTCCTGCTCGTGGGGCTGGCGCCCGCGCTGTGGCTGCTCCTCGCGGGTGTGACCAACGAGCAGCCCTGGCGACGCATCGTCGCCGCGACGCTGCGGGCCGGCGCGCTCTCGGTGGTGGTCTCGGCGTGGTGGGTCGCGGGGCTGTGGGCGGAGGGCTCCTACGGCATCAACGTGCTGCGCTACACCGAGACGTTCCCCACCGTCACCATCACGTCGCTGTCGTCCGAGGTGCTCCGGGGTCTCGGCTACTGGTACTTCTACGGCAACGACAAGATCCAGCCCTGGACGCAGGCGTCGTCGGGCTACATGGCCCACGCGACCGGCGTGCTCATCAGCTTCGCGCTCCCCGCGCTCGCGCTTCTGTGCGCCGCCTTCATCCGGTGGCGCTATCGCGCCTACGCAGTGCTCCTGGTCGTCATCGGGACGATCATCGCCGTCGGCGCGTACCCGATCACGAGCCCGTCGCCGGTCGGCCGGGTCGCCCGGACGATCGGTGAGAACTCCACGGTCGGGCTCGCGATGCGCTCCACCAACCGGGTGGTCCCGCTCGTGGTGCTCGGCCTGTGCCTGCTCCTCGGCGCGGCGGTCAGCGCCCTCAGGTCCTGGCGACCGATCGCCGCGGTCCTGGCCGCGGTCCTCGTCGGCGCGCTCGCGTGCGTGAACATGGCGCCGCTGTTCGAGGGTCGCATCGTGGCCACGAACCTCATGTTCCCCGAGACGCTCCCCACTTACGTCACGAACGCAGCGAGCTACCTCAACCGCGCCAGCGATACCCCTGTGCTCGGCATCCCGGGGGCGGACTTCGGCTACTACCGCTGGGGCGTGACCATGGACTCGGCGTGGCCGGGGCTCCTCACGCGCCCCTACATCGCACGCCAGGCGGTGCTCCAGGGCCAGCCGGCGAGCGCGAACCTGCTTCGCGCGCTCGACGAGTCCCTTCAAGACGGCGTGTTCGACCCGTCGACGCTCGCGCCGGTCGCGAGGCTCATGGGCGCCGGCGACGTGCTGCTCCAGTCGGACCTGCAGTACGAGCGGTTCGACCTGCCGCGCCCCCAGGCGCTCTGGCTGGCGCTCCGACCGACCCCCGCCGGGATGATGCTCGTGCGCCAGTACGGACCGGCGAGGCCGCTCGGCACCGTGGTCGGCCCCATCATCGACGAGACGCAGCTCGCCATCGCGCCAGGGGCGAGCTACCCGCCCGCCCTCGCCGTCTTCAGCGTCGACGCGCCGAGGGCGCTGCTGCGCACCGAGTCGATGCGCACCCCGATCCTGCTCGCCGGCGACGGCGAGGGGATCGTGCTCGCCGCCGGCGCGGGCCTGCTCGACGGCCAGCCCCGCGCGATCGTCTACTCCGCGACCAGGACCCCGTCGTCGCTCGCGCTGCTCGCCGGCGCCCCCGGCGCGACGCTCGTGCTCACCGACACCAACGCCCGCGAGCTCGACACGTGGGGGACGCTGCACACGACCTACGGCTACGTCGAGCAGCCGACGGCGGTGCCGCTCGCCGCGGACCCCGCAGAGCAGGCGCTGTCGATCTTCCCGAGCCAGTCCCCCTCGACCCAGACGATCCTGGTCGTCCACGGGATCAGCTCGATCGGCGCGTCGGCCTACGGCAACCCGGTCGCGAACGCGCCGGAGAACCAGCCGCTCAACGCCGTGGACGGCAACCCGCTCACCGCATGGACGGTCGGGGCGTTCAGCGATCCGCGCGGCCAGTTCCTGCGCATCACCTACGACCGCCCGACGTCGATGGCGCAGGTCACGCTCCAGCAGCCGCAGACCGGCGTGCGGGACCGCTGGATCACCAAGGTGCGGCTCAAGTTCTCCGACGGCAGCTCGGTCGTCGCCCTGCTCGGTGCGAAGTCGCGCACCTCGGGCCAGGTCGTCGCGTTCCCCGCGCGGCGGTCCTCGACGCTGACGGTCACGATCCTCAACATGTCGAAGTCGCACACGAACTTCTCGGGGACGAACGGCGTCGGGTTCGCGGAGGTCGCCGTGCCCGGCGTGCCCCCGGCGACGTCGTCGCTCCGGCTGCCGACGGACCTGCTCAGCGGCGCGGGCACCGCGGGCGCCGCTGATCCGCTCGTGATCCTCGTGCACCGGCTCCGGGCCGCCACGGTGCCGCCGCGGACCGACCCCGAGCTGTCGATGTCGCGCACCTTCTTTCTTCCCACCGCGCGGGCCTTCGTGGTGAGCGGCACCGCGAGGATCAGCACGCTCGTCGCCGACCCGACGCTCAACTCCCTGCTGGGCCGGGGCAACGACCCGGGCCTCCACGTCGTGTCGACCTCGAGCTCCACGCGTCTCGTGGGCGCCCTGACCTCGTCGTCGTGGTCGGCGTTCGACGGGAACCCCGCGACGGCGTGGTCGCCGGCGTTCCTCGCGAGCGCACCCCAGTCGGTGAGCGCCACGCTGTCCAAGGCGACGACGCTGACGTCGTTCACGATGCACCTGGTCGACGACGGGCGACACAGCCTTCCGAAGACCGTCCGGGTCTCGACGGACACTGGCCAGGTGGTCATCCTCCCGATCCACTACCCGCCGGCGATCCCGCCCGCGCTGCGTGCCCAGGGTCAGACCGCGACGGTCGCGATGGCCCTGCCGGCGCTCACCGGCACGACGTTCACCTTCAGCTTCCCGACCGTGGCGTCGACGATCACGACCGACGCGGTCACGGGCAACCCGATCGAGCTGCCCATCGGCGTCGCGGACATCGTGCTGCCCGGGGTGACCCCCGCCACGACGCCGAGCGCGCTGCCGGGCGCGTGCACGTCGGGCCTCCTCGCGATCGATGGCAAGCCGGTGCCGATCCGGATCACCGGCCCCACCGCTGACGCACTCGACCAGCGAGCGTCGGCGGTCACGATGTGCGGCGGCGCGGTGTCGCTCGGCGTCGGCACGCACCAGCTCACGACCGCCAAGGGCTACCTCGCCGGGTGGAACCTCGACACGCTCGCGCTCAAGAGCGGCGCAGTCAGCCGCACCGTCGCACCGGTCCCCACCGCGAGGGTCACCGCCGTCGCGTGGTCGAGCCCCGTGGCGCTGCACGCGACGGTCGGCGCGCAGCCGATCGCGTCGTGGCTGGTGCTGAACCAGAGCTTCTCTCGTGGCTGGAGCGCCTCGCTCGCCAACCGCTCGCTCGGCGCGCCGATGCTGCTCGACGGCGGCTTCACCGCGTGGCGGCTCCCGCCGAGCGCCTCGAGCGCCGCGCTCTCGATCACGTGGACGCCCCAGCGCACCGTCGACCTCGCACTGCTCGTGAGCATCGTGGGGATGGCCCTGGTGCTGCTGTGCATCGTGCTGCCGCGGCGTCGGCGCCGGGCGAACGGGTCGGCGCCGCTCGCCGCGGACCACGAGCCGCTCCTTTCGTGGCCATGGCGCCAGCGCAGCGGTCCTTCGGTCGTCCTCGCCGCGATCGCCGTGGTCGCCGCGATGGCGTTCGCCGGGCCCGCCGTCGCCGTCGTCGCGATCCCGGTCGTGGCCCTGGCGTGGTGGCGCCCGCAGTTGCGGCCCGTGCTCGCCGTCGCGCCCGGCGCCCTGCTCGGAGCGGTCGGTGCCTACGTCGTCTACGAGCAGCGCAAGTACCTCTGGCCGCACAACCTGCAGTGGCCCACGCACTTCGGGCTCGCCAACACCCTCGCCTGGGTCGCGCTCTCGCTGCTGCTGGTCGACCTCGCTGCGTTCGGCGACGGCGGGGAGCCCGTGGCGCGCCGCGGGCTAGCAGGATCGGGCATCTCGGCGCCCGCGCAGCGACCGGACCCGTCGCGCGGCCTCGCGCGCATCATGCCGGCGCGGCTCATCGGCCCCGCGGCGGTCATCTCGCCGAAGCGGTTCGCCCCGCCGGGCGGCCCCGACGAGGGGGACCTCCCCGCGATCGCGCTGCCGGGTGGCGGCATCGCGAGATCCGTGGCACTCCTGCGCGCCTTCCGCCAAGAGCAGGATGAGCCGGACCTCTTCTACCGGACGATCGCACTCGACACGCTGCACCGCCTCACGGGCGCCGCGCCGCTGTTCAATCGCGTCGTCGTGGACATCGGCGGCGGCGCGGGCTACTTCGCAGAGGCGTTCCGCGACTCAGGCGCCCACGTCGTGCTCGTCGAGCCCGAGGCGGCAGCGCCGCTCCCCCGGCGGCTCTCTGGTCCCGAGGAGCTCATGGACGAGCGCCAGCGACATGAGCGCGCGGTCTGGCCGGGGCGGCTCCTGCCGGGCGACACGGTCGCGGGCGACGGGCTCGCCCTGCCGTTGCCGAATGACCTCGCCAACCTCGTGTTCTCCTCGAACGTGCTCGAGCACGTGGCCGACCCCGGCGGGTTCATCGACGAGGCGATCCGCGTGGCCAAGCCCGGCGGGCTCATCTACCTCTCGTTCACCGTGTGGTGGTCGCCCTGGGGCGGCCACGAGACCTCGCCGTGGCACCTGCTGGGCGGGCGCTTCGCGCTGCGCCGCTACACCAAGCGCCACGGCCACCCGCCGAAGAACGTCTACGGCACCTCGCTGTTCGCGCTTCGCGTCGGCACCGCACTCAAGCTCGTCAAGCACCGGCGCGACGCGTCGCTCCTCGTGGCCGAGCCGCGCTACCTGCCGCGGTGGGCGCGCTTCGTCGTGCGGGTGCCGGTAGTCCGCGAGTTCGTCACGTGGAACCTGGCGGTCCTGCTCGAGAAGCTCTGAGCGCGCCCTCGGGGTCGAGGAGGCAGAACAGCCGCTGCGCGGTGCGCGCCCAGTCGAAGCGCGCCGAGCGCGCCAGCGCGCCGTGGGCAAGGCGCTCGCGCAGCGCCGCGTCGGTGAGCACGTCGGCCATGGCGCGGCCGAGCTGGTCGTCGTCGGCGACGAGCAGGCCGCTCACGTCGTGCTCGACCGCGTCACGGTGCCCGGCGATGTCCGTCGCGACCGCCGGCGTGGCGCACGCCGCGGCCTCGGTCAGCGTCATCCCCCACCCCTCGCGCAGCGACGACGACGCGACGAGCCACGCCGCGCGGTAGAGGGCGAGCTTTCGGGCCTCGTCGACGTGGCCGGGCAGCTCGATCCACGACTCGGCGCCGAGCTCGCGTCGCACCGCCTCGAGGCGTGCCCGCTCGTAGCCCTCGCCCACGACGACCGCGCGAAGCGCGGGCACGGTCCGGCGCGCGTCGGCGAGCGCGCGGAACAGCACGTCGTAGCGCTTGACCGGCACGAGGCGACCGACGGCGACGACCAGGGGCTCAACGGACTTGTCGCCCTGCGGGGTGAAGGAAGGGTCGATGCCCGGCTCGACGACGTGCACGTGGGCCGCGGGGAGGTGGAGGCGCTCGACGATCTCGTCGCGCGAGGAGGCCGACAGCGTCGCGATCGGCGTCGTGCGGTAGAGCAGCGGGGCGACGTGCCGCTCGGTCGTGTCACCCAGCGCGGCGAGGAGGGGCGACAGCGCCATGCGCCACATCTCGCCGTGGACGTGGTGCAGGATCGTGAGCCTCGGGCCGTGGAACCACACGGGGCTGAAGAACGGCATGCCGTTCCAGATCTCGACGACCGCGTCGGGTCGCGCGCCGTGCGGCCGCAGCCCCTCGGAGAAGACCTGGGCGAACACCTCGTAGCGCCCACCACGGCGCGTGACGCGGTAGCCGTTGCGCGTGACCTCGAAGGCAGCGCCGGGGACGACCGAGGTGCGCAGCTCGACGTCGAGGCCGGCAGCGGCCCACCTCGACGCGACGCGGTCGGCGTGCAGCTCGGAGCCTCCGGCCTCGGGGTCGTCGAGGTCGCGCCAGGCGGTCATCCGGATGGTGCGGATCGAAGAGGCGGCGACCGAGGCGCCGAGCGAGCCGCTTGCGAGTTCTTCTTGCACACCTATCCCGGGGTCGTGAGGGGGGCGACTCTATCCGGCACGCCGCGTGACGAGCGCCGCGAGCGTCCCGCCTGCGAGCCCCGCGGCGATGACGAGCTGCGCCTCGAGGTCGCGCACGGCGGTTGCGTGCCACGCGCCGTGCGCGGTCCAGATCAGCGTGAACGCGAGCGCGGTGCCCACGACGAGCCAGGCCGCGGTGAGCCTGATGCCGCGCGCGAGCAGGTACGTGGCGAGGAGGAACGAACCCCCAAGCAGCGCCATCGCGGCGGTGAGGACCGCGAGCGAGCCAGACGCACCGAGCAGTCGCGGCGGGAAGATGAGCGCGAGCAGCTCGTGGGGTGCGACGATCGTGATCGAAAGGAGGACCACGCAGGGCACCGCGTAGAGCGCGAGGACCACCGCGAGCTGCCGCCGTGCACGGCCACCCGCACGGTGCCCGAGCGACGCCTCCGGCAGCAGGTAGTAGGACAGGACGATCGCGACGTACACGAGCGTCTTCGCGACCACCGCGATCGCGGCGTAGCGCCCCGACCTCGACGGATCGAGGCGGCCGACCAAGAAGACGTCGGCGTACTGCAGCAGCGCGAGCATCGTGAACGCGCAGATGGCTGCGGCGAGGTCGCCACCGAGCTCACCGCGCGGCGGCGTGCCCGGCGCCGAGCGCGTCGTGTCGGGCACCGTCCGTGCCGCGGCCCACCACGCGTGGGACCACGTGAGCAGCTCGCAGAGCAGGATGCCGCCGACCGCGCCTGTCACCCCCCACAGCGCCGCGCCCGTGAGCACCGCGACGGTCCTCGTTCCGCCCTCGATGAGGAAGTTGCCGGCGAGCGGCAGGTAGCCGCGGCACGCCTGCAGGAACGCGCGCTCGACGGCGATCGCGACCCAGCAGCCGGCGGCGAGCGACGTGAGCAGGACCGCGAGCCAGCTCCTCCCGCCGAGCCAGCTCGCGACGAACGGCGACAGCACCGCGGCGACGACCGCGAAGATCGCCAGCGCGCGAACGGCCTGGCGTGACGCACGGCGGCGCCACTCCTCGAGCTCGGCGTTCCCTCCCCGAGAGAGCCACCACGACGAGCGGCGAACGACCGCGATCGCGATCGCCGAGCCGGGCAGTGAGATCACGATGAACAGCCCGACCATCTGCGCGAAGGCGCCGTAGGCAGCGTTGTGGTTGTGACTGGAGAGCTCCCTCGCGAGCACGATGGTGACCACGAGGTTGAGCCCGTTGGAGACGAGCCCGGCGACCGAGACCGCCAAGGCGTGGCCGACCGAGGTCCTGGTCGACGGCCTGACGACCCGGTGCGCGTCGCCGTCCGGCTGATGGCCGGTGGTCATCGGCTCGTTCCCGCCGTCAGGCACGCGGTGAGCGTGCTGGGTGCGAGCGCCACCGACGTCGCACAGCCGATCTGCGCGGTCGTGCTCGCGAACCGCGGTGCCGGCAGCGCTCCGTGCACGCTGAAGACCCACGACCCGCGCTCAATGGTCGCCGACAGCCCGAGCACCTGCTCGAAGAACACGGCAGCCCCCGCGCTCGGCGCACCGGTCTGGATCCACTTGCCGTGCAGTCTGATCGGGACAACCACCACGCTGACGCCGTCGCGACGCACCATTGCGCGAACGGGTCCCGCAGTCGCCGGCGTCGCGAGCGGCCTCGCCGGTCCTTTGACAGGCAGGTACTCGACGAGCGTCGACAGGTCGTCGAGGATCATCGTGGCACGCGCGTCCGCGCCGGCCCTCGAGACGGTTGATTGCGGGCCGCTGCCACCGAGCATCGACACGGCGAACGACCCTCGTGCCTGCCACGTGAGCGCGCTCTGCATGACGTCGCCGGGATAGGGGTAGGCGAGTACGACGGCAGGTCCCGATGCGCGGTGCCACCACGCCGGCGTGGCGACGTGCACCGTTCGCAGCGGGAGGCTCTGCGCGACCGGTATCGCGATCGGCACGGCGACGAAGCCGAGCGCGACGGCGCCTGCGATCACGCCGGCTCGGCCGAGACGCTCGAGCGACTCGACGCCCCTCGCGATCACCACGATCGCGCCGAGCATCGCGAAGACGGCCAGGCGGAACTGCAGCACGTTCTGCAGCACCGGGAGCCGCCCGATCCACTGCCACGGCGCCCACGACACGGAGGTGGGACTGAGCGCGAGCACGAGGCACGCGAGCGACGTGACCGCCGCGACGCGGACGATCGCGTCGCGCCACTGCCAGACCGCGACGATCGCCGCGACGCCGAGGAGCCCCCAGCCGAGGTACTGGAGCTGGACCAAGCGGCCGCCCCCGTAGCCCGAGACCACGGTGAGCCCCGCCCGCACGACGTTGGGGCGAAACAGGTCGTTGAGCGACGTGCCGCCGGTGGCCGGGTTGAACCCCGGCCCCCAGATGTTCCCCTTGAGGCTTCTCGGCCCCGCGAGCGCGTAGAAGGCGGGCACCGCCAGCAGCACGCCGGACACCACGATCGGCGGCGCGAGGCGACGCACCACGAGCATCGGCCCGTCGGCGGGGCGACGCGAGACGAGCCACGAGATGCCGGCGACCACGAGGGCGATCCCCGTCACGATCGCGGCGAGCAAGAGCAGCTCGGTGCTCACGAAGAACTGCGCGACGATCGCAACGACCAGGAGCACCGCCCCGCGGCGCGCCCGCCGCTCGTCCTCGCCCAGCAGGTCGTAGACCCCGAGCGCGATGAGCGGGAGGATCCCGATCCACGCGGTCATGAGGTGCGAGATCGCCAGGCTCGCGATCACGTAGGGCGAGAACCCGTAGAGGAGCGACAGCACGACGCGCGAGGCGATCGACGTCGTCAGGCGGCGCAGCAGCAGGTCCATCGTCCAGACCGCGAAGGGGATGGAGAGCAGCAGCGCCACGTTCTGGGTGAGGACGGGGCCGCCGAGCCAGGTCACGGGCGCGAGCGGCACGCCGAGTCCGAGGACCGAGGTGTTGGCGAGCAGGTTGACCCCGTGGGGATAGAAGAGGTCCCTCGAGAACACGAGGCTGTGGCCGGACGTCAGCGCGTGCGCGGGCCAGGCGAGGAACCACTGGAAGAGCGACGGGTCACCGCAGCCGCACACGCCCCTCGTGCGTGGCGACGTGACCCACAGGCGACCCCACACCGCCGCCGACCCGACCAGCCCGACGACGGACAGCGCCGAGGGCTCGATCCACGACCTCCAACGGGCGTGGCCCGTCACGTCGTGGCGGCTCGCGTGGGCAGCACCGGCGCGTCGCGGCCCGTCCCACCGCCCCGCCCCCGAGACTCCTCGTGGTACTCCTCTTCGACGTTGACCGACCAGATGTCGTGGTGCTCACCGAACAGGTTCTCGACGGTGAGCATCGCGGTGTACATGGAGTGGTCCTGGTTGTTGTACTTGTGCATGCCGTTGCGACCGATGAGGTGCAGTCCCTGCACCTCCTTGTCGATGTAGTCGACGATCGACTCGACGTTGCGCTTGTAGTCGGTGTCGTAGTACGGGTAGGCCTTCGGGACCCGCACGACGAAGCCACGCTCCACGTCGGCTGCCTTCACGAGCTCGAGCACCTCGAGCTCGGCCGACGCCATCGCGATGAGGTCCTCGTCGCGCATCGACCACACCTCGTCGCCCTCGAAGACGAAGTACTCAAGGCCCAAGCAGGTCTTGTCGTCCTTCACGAGGTAGGGCGACCACGAGCCGAAGTTTTGGATCCGACCCACCTTCACGTCCGAGGAGTGGATGTAGATCCAGTTGTCGGGGAACGACGCGGCCTTGGGGACGACCAGCGCGACCGTGAGGAAGTCGCGGTAGTGCAGGGCGTCGCCCGCCGCTCGGATGGCAGCGGGCACGGGCGGCTCGATGGCCGCGACGAGCTCGCGCATCGGCATCGTCGAGATGACCGCCGTCGCCTCGAGGCGCTCGGTCACCCCGGCCTGGTCCTGCACGGTGACGGCGTCGACGACGCCCTCGGTCGCGTGCACGCCGACCACCCGGTGCTCGAGGCGGACCTCGCCGCCCTTCGCGACGACCAGGTCACGGCAGCGCTCCCACATCATCCCCGGGCCGTACTTCGGGTAGTTGAACTCCTCGATGAGGCTCGTGACCTGCTTCGTCTTCGCGGTCCGGGAGCGCAGCCACCTCGGCTTCAGCGCCTCCCACGCGGCGCGGAACAGCGACAGGTTCTTGATCCGCTGTGCGCCCCAGTCGGCCTGGATC
>DATBQT010000198.1:0-3449 GCA_036560685.1 Acidimicrobiales bacterium | reverse complement strand
AGGTCCTCGCCGTGTTCGGCCTCGACCCGGACCTCCCGCCCGGCAGCTCGGCCGCAGCCCTAATCGAGGTCATGCAGCGTGACAAGAAGGCCCACCACGGGCTCACCTTCGTCCTCGACGGCCCGTCGGGGATCGAGGTGGTGGATCAACTCGACGACCGCGACGTCCTCGCTACGCTCCGCGCCATGGGTGCTACTGCGTGACGGGGTACCTGCTCGTCCTGTCGGGGCCGAACCTCTCGTCGCTCGGTGCGCGCGACCCGGCTGTCTACGGGACCGCCACGCTCGACGAGATCCTTGCGATGACGGCCGCGGCCGCGGCTGCCCACGGGCTCGGGGTGCGCCACGTCCAGTCCAACCACGAAGGCGAGCTCATCGACGCCATCGAGCGTCGTGAGGACGGCTGCGTGGGGATCCTCGCGAACCTCGGCGCGCTCACCCACACGTCCGTCGCGCTCCACGACGCCCTCGAGATCGTCGGCTGCCCGGTCGTCGAGGTCCACCTCTCCAACCCCGCCGCCCGTGAGCCCTTCCGGCACACCTCGGCCATCGCGCCGGTCACCGCGGGGTCGATCGCGGGGTTCGGACCGCTGTCGTACGAGCTCGCCGTCGACGCCCTCGCGAGGCTCGCGCAGCAATAGCGCCCGCGGTGCAGGGGATTCCCCCGCGTAGGATCTGCGCGCGCACCGTCAGGCAGGGCACCCCCTCGCCGGCACCCGCGCGCGACGGCCCGGCAGGTGCCGGCCGTCGCAGAGCCCGCGGAGACGCCGAGGGCCAATCGAGAGGAAGCACCGAAGCGATGGCCTCCGTGTCCACGAACGACTTGAAGAACGGGATCAGCCTGCGCCTCGACGACGGCCTCTTCACCGTGATCGACTTCCAGCATGTCAAGCCCGGCAAGGGCGGCGCCTTCGTGCGAACCAAGCTGCGCAACGTCCGCACCGGCGCGGTCATCGAGCGCACCTACCGGGCGGCCGAGACGCTCGAGCAGGCCGTGATCGACAAGCGGGACATGAGTTTTCTGTATCGAGACGGCGAGGACTACGTCTTCATGGACCAGACCACCTACGACCAGTTGTCCGTCGGCCGGGCATCACTCGGCGAGGCGTCGGACTACCTGCGCGAGGGTGGCGACGCGATCGTCCAGCTCTACGACACCGAGGTGGTCGGCATCGACCTCCCGGCGTCGGTCGAGCTCGTCGTCTCAGAGACCGAGCCCGGCGTCCAGGGCGACCGGGTCTCGGGCGCGCGCAAGCCTGCGACCCTCGAGACCGGCCTCGTGGTCCAGGTCCCCCTGTTCGTGAACCCGGGGGAGTCCATCAAGGTGGACACCCGCACGGGCGAGTACGTCACGCGGGCCTGAGGTGCAGACCGGCGACGCCCGCCACCTCTCTCGCGAGCGCGCCCTCGAGATCCTCTACGAGTCCGCGATGAAGGGCGTTGCCCCCTCCGAGGCGCTGGGCGCGCTGCCCACGCGGCCCGACCCGTTCGTCGTCGAGCTCGTCGAGAACGCCGAGCGCGCAAAGGACGTCGCCGAGGCCGCGATCGCTGTTGCGGCGCCGGACTGGCCGATCGAGCGGCTCGCCGTGATCGACCGGCTGGTCATGGTCCTGGCCATCGGCGAGGTGCTCGGTGCGGCCCCCCCTCCGGATGCGGTGATCCTCGACGAGGCCGTCGAGCTCGCCAAGACCTACTCCACCGACGCGTCCCCACGGTTCGTGAACGGGGTGCTTGCCGCGGTGCTGCCGACGCTGACACGCAGCGCGACCGACGCGCCGACGCCGACCGAGCTCGACGCCTAGCGAGCCCCTCGCTCGAAGCGCTTTGCTGCGTCCGCGGCGTGGAGCGCGGCGAGGTGCTCGTTCCACGCTTCGAGGGCGGCGGTCTCCTCGGGCGTCGAGGTCGCGAGCCGTCCGTGCGGTTCGCCGCGCGCCTCGCGCACGAGTCGCTGCCACATGTACACGGCGTAGGCGAGCAGCAGCGGCCACTCGAAGACGTAGGCCCAGCTGAGCGCGTTGCCGCCGAGCGCGCGCCACAGCTCCAGGGCGAACGCGGTGACGCACAGGACCGAGGCGATCACGAGGCCAGCGTGGATCCGCCAGAGCCGTCCGGTGCCGGGTTCGGCCATGCCCCGATGCTACGGATGCCCGGCGTCCTGCTCACAACGGACGTGCGTGGGGCGGCGAGATCGCGCGCCGTGCCGTCGTCGGCTACAACGAGGCGATGGACCTCAAGGCCACGACCTACGGCGTCGAAGACGCGATCGCGACGATCACGCTCAACCGCCCAGACCGGCTGAACGCCTGGACGGGTCGAATGCACGCGGAGTACCGATCGTCGCTCGCCAGGGCGGCCGCCGACGACGGCGTCCGTGTGATCGTCGTCACGGGTGCCGGGCGCGGCTTCTGCGCGGGCGCGGACACCGAGGCGCTCTCGGGGCACGTGGCGCGTGGCGGCTACGACCCCGGCGTGCCCGACGACCTCGCGATGCCGGGATACGGCGTGGATCCTCGGTTCGACGCGGACTTCGCGTACCACTTCGGGGTGCCCAAGCCCATCATCGCGGCCATCAACGGCCCTGCCGCCGGCGTCGGCTTCGCGCTCGCCTGCTACTGCGACGTGCGCATCGGCGTGGTCGGCGCGAAGCTCACGACCTCGCACGGACGGCTCGGGCTGCCCGCCGAGTTCGGCTTGTCGTGGCTCCTTCCCCGCCTCATCGGCCTCTCGAGGGCCGCCGACCTTCTGCTGTCGAGCCGGGTCGTCCTCGCCGAAGAGGCCGAGCACCTCGGGTTGCTCGCGCGCGTCGTCGCACCCGACGCGCTGGAAGGGGCGACCCGTGAGTACGCCGGTGCCCTCGCCGCGGAAATCGCACCCAGCTCGCTGGCAGCCACCAAGCGCCAGCTGTACCTCGACCAGCATCGCGGCGTCGTGGAGTCGATCGCCGACGCGGACGCGCTGCTGCGCACGATGATGGCGTCGGCCGAGTTCGCCGAGGGCGTCGCGGCCCTGCGCGAGCGGCGCCCGCCGTCGTTCTGACCGGGCGCGACGACGGATCAGATTCGCGCGGAGCGCTGGTATGGTGGTCGACGGTCGTGAAGCGGGTCCCGTGAGGCTCGCACGACGAGGAGGAGCGGTGACGGCAACCGGATCGAGGCGCACGCGCCCGGGCGGTGCAGTGTTCACCTCACGCTCCTTGGTGCTCAGCGCCGAGGACGTCGCACGCGCGCTGCGCCGCATGGCGCACGAGATCGTCGAGCGAAACGCTGGCCTCGATGGGGTCGTGCTCCTCGGCCTGCAGGTCGGCGGCGTCCCCATCGCAGAGGCGCTCGCGGCGAACCTCGCCGAGATCGAGAACACGGGCGTCCCCGTCGGCGCGCTCGACGTCGCCTTCTACCGCGATGACGTCCCGGCGCGGCCCGTGCTTCCCGAGGCCGCCTCGTCGATCCCCGT
>DATBQT010000197.1:0-10327 GCA_036560685.1 Acidimicrobiales bacterium | reverse complement strand
AAGAAGCTCAGCCTCGGCGCGAAGTCGTCGACGGCGAGCCCCGCGGCGAGTGCGGCCTCCACGTACGCGATCCCGTCGGCGAGCGTGAACGCGATCTCCTGGACCGCCGTCGATCCGGCCTCCCTGATGTGGTAGCCAGAGATCGAGATCGTGTTCCAGTTGGGCAGGTGCTCGGCGCAGTACGAGAACGTGTCGGTGACGAGGCGCATCGAGGGCCGAGGCGGATAGATGTAGGTGCCCCTGGCCACGTACTCCTTCAGGATGTCATTCTGGATCGTGCCGCGCAGCGACGCGCCCGCGACCCCCTGCTCCTCGGCCACGAGCTCGTAGAGCAAGAGCAGCGTCGAGGCCGTCGCGTTGATCGTCATCGAGGTCGTGACCTCGTCGAGCGGCAGGCCCGCCAGCAAGAGGCGCATGTCGTCGATCGAGGAGATCGCGACGCCGACCTTGCCCACCTCGCCCTCGGCCCGAGGGTGGTCCGAGTCGTAGCCCATCTGCGTGGGCAGGTCGAAGGCGCACGACAGCCCCGTCTGGCCGGCGCCCAGCAGGAACTTGAACCGCTCGTTGGTTGCCTCTGCGGTGCCGAATCCCGCGTACTGGCGCATCGTCCACAGCCGTGACCGGTACATCGATTGGTGCACGCCGCGCGTGTAGGGATACGAGCCCGGCTCGCCGAGCGCCGCGACGTCGTCGCGATCTGCGCCGTCCTGCGGGCCGTAGACCGGTTTGATCTCGATCCCCGAGTCGGTCACGCGTGCTGCGGGGTCGCTGGCCACGACGCCACGTTAAGCGAGCGCCCGATGACCCCTCTGCGACGACACCCATGCAACGATGGAGCCGGTGCCGGAACCAGTGCGAGTGCTCCTCGTCGTCGCGCACGGGGGGACCGGCGGCATGCAGGTCCAGGTGGGCCTCCTCGCGCGCGGCCTCGCCGCGGCAGGGTGCGAGGTCGCCGTGGCGGCGGGCCCGGGTCCACTGGAGACGGATGCCGTGCCACGCCACGAGCTGCCTGCCCTCTCGGCGAGCAGCGCCCCTCGCGTGGCGCACGCGCTCCGACGGGTGATCGCCGACGTCCAACCCGACGTCGTCCACGCCCACGGGCTGCGACTCGCTCCCGTGCTCGCGGCTGCGGCGCGGCGACGCGCGCTCGTCACCTGCCACGGCGTCGACCCGGTCCGTGCACGACGGACCGCGGCGATGGTCCGGCTCACACGCGTCCCCGTCGCCTCGTGCGGCGAGGGCCCTCGCCGTCTCCTCGCGTCGAGCGGGCTCCGCAGCCGCGTGCTCAACAACGCCGTCCCGGACCTGCCCGAGCCGATCGGGCGGCTCGAGCTGGCCTCGACCTTCGGACTCGACCCATCGACCTTCCTCTCGATCGCACCCGCTCGGCTGAGCCCCCAGAAGGACCCGCTGACCTTGGTGCGTGCCGTCGCCCACGCACCCGGCGTGTCGGCGGTGCTCGTCGGCGGCGGACCCCTCGAGCCCGACGCGCACCGCGAGGTCGCTCTCCTCGGACTCGAAACCAGGGTCGTCGTCGCGCCCTGGCGCGACGACGCGCGCCGACTGCTCGCGGGGGCGGACGCGCTGTGCCTGTCGTCGACCTGGGAGGGCCAGCCGACGGTCGTCCTGGAGGCCATGAGCGCGGGCATCCCCGTCGTCGCGACGGCGTGCGTCGGAACCAGCGACACGGTGGTGGACGGGCGCACGGGCCTGCTCGCGCCGGTCGGGGACCACGTCGCGCTCGGCGCCGCGCTCGCACGAGTCGCGCGGGACGCGGGCCTCCGCGAGGGGCTCGTCACCGCGGCGCGGGTGAGCGTCGCCGCGCACGCACTTGACGTGGTCGTCGCCGCGCACCTGGATGCCTACGACCGGCTCCTGCACGGCGGGTGGCTCTAGGTTGACGCCTCGAACTCGACGGCTCTCGTGCAGCTTGCGACCTGGATGGAGTAGGTCGCATAGACCGACTCACGACCCAGACGCTGCGCGTCGCGATGCACCGGGTCGCTTGCCCATCGGTCGTGGCTCGAGCGGTCCTCGAAGGTGACGACCGTCACGCGCTCGCCGTCGTCGGACGCGAAGCTCTTGATCTCGACGAGCCCGCCGAGCGACGCCGCTCGGGCCGCCAGTCGCTCGTTGAGCGACTCGTAGTCCGCGTGCGGCTCGTCGCGGAGCCGGGAGCGGAACACGGTGACGACCTGACCGATGGCGAACCGGTCGGCGGTCACGACCTCGGGTGCGGCATGCACAGCTCGTCGTAGTCGGCGAGGACGATGGGGCCCGCGTGCTCACCGCACGCCGGGCAGTCGGGGTCCTTCCTGACCGCGAAGGTGCGGAAGGACTCCTCGAGCGCGTCGTAGGTGAGGAGGCGACCGATCAGCGGGTCGCCGAGGTCGAGCAGCACCTTGATCGCCTCGAGCGCCTGGATCGACCCCACGATGCCGGGCAGCACGCCCAGCACGCCCGCCTCGGCACAGCTCGGCGCGAGCTCCGCGGGCGGGGGCTCGGGGAGCAGGCAGCGGTAGCAGGGGCCGCGAGTCGAGTCGAAGACCGTCACCTGTCCCTCGAAGCGGAAGATCGAGCCGTGCACGACGGGGATCCCGGTCAGCACGGAGGCGTCGTTGACCAGGTAGCGGGTCGGGAAGTTGTCGGTCCCGTCGACGATCACGTCGTATCCCTCGATGATCGACAGCACGTTGTCCGCGGCGAGGCGGACGTCGTAGGTCGCGACGCGCACGTCGGGGTTCATCGCGGTCAGCGTCTTTTTCGCCGAGTCCACCTTGCGCTCTCCGACCCGGTCGAGGTTGTGCAGGATCTGGCGCTGCAGGTTGGACGGGTCGACGACGTCCATGTCGATGATGCCGATCGTCCCGACGCCCGCCGCGGCGAGGTAGAGCGCCGCCGGCGAGCCGAGCCCGCCCGCACCGAGGAGGAGGACCTTGGAGTCGAGCAGCCGCAGCTGGCCCTGCACGCCCACCTCGGGCAGGAGTGTGTGGCGGTGGTAGCGCTCTCGCTGGTCGGCAGACAGCGCCCTCGGCACCTCCACGGCCAGCCCGGCGTCCTTCCACTGGTTGAACCCGCCGGACATCGAGACGACGTCGCCGTACCCGAGCTCGCCGAGCGTCTTCGCGGCGAACACCGACCGCACGCCGCCGGCGCAGTAGACGACGATGCGTGCCGACTTGTCCGGCACCCGCCCCTCGACGTTGAACTCGAGCTGCCCGCGGGGGACGTGAACGGCACCGGGGATCGCCCCTTGGTCGTGCTCGTCGCCCTCTCGCACGTCAAGGAAGGTCGCGCGGCCGAGCTCGTTGCTCGCCTCGAGAGGCGTCACCTCGGTGACCGCCGTCTTCGCAGCGCTCAGCAACTCGCGTGGCGTCGGCACGTCAACCCCCTCCGGTCAGAGAAATCCTACGGGTCACAACGCCGCGGACCGGCTCGACATTTCCCCCGAGAGGGGTCAAGACTCGGGCCGTGGACGTCGCCGACGCGCTTCGACGCCGGCGCATGACTCGGGCATTCGACGGGTCGGCGGTCGACGAGACCCAGGTTGTCTCGCTGTGCGCAGAGGCGATGCGCGCGCCCACTGCCGGGCATGCCCGCGGGGTGGACGCCGTCGTCCTGCCCGGCGCGGCGGGCGTCGACGCCTACCTCGCCGCGGCGACCGAGGAGCGGTGGCGCGCCAGGTCGCCCCGCGCCGCGGGGCTCGCCGCAGCGGGCGCGGCGGTCGTGGTGGTCTGCGACCCCGGCGCCTATGCCGCGCGCTATGCCGAGTCCGACAAGGCCTCGAGTGGCCTCGGCGACCCCTCAGCCTGGCCGGTCCCCTACTGGCACGGCGACGCGGCGTTCTTCACGATGGCGCTCCTGGTGCTCGCCGAGGACGCGGGGCTCGCGGCGTGCTTCCTCGGTGCGTTCCGACGCCGAGACGAGGTCCTCGCCGCGGTCCGCGCGCCAGCAGGCCGCGAGCTGTTCGGCGCGGTGCTGCTCGGAGGTGCCGCGCCCGCGCAGGTCCCCTCGGCCTCGACGAGCCGTCCGGGCCGGACGCGTGCGCAGCGCGTGCACCGCGGCGGGTTCAGCGAGTGACGAGGAAGTCGACCAGCGTGCGCAGCGAGAACGCGGTCGCGCCCTTCACGACGTAGCCGTCGTCTGACTCCGCGCGTCCTGTCGCGGCGATGTCGAGGTGGGCCCACGGCACGCCCGCGGTGAACCGGCGAAGGAACAGCCCCGCGACGATCGTGCCCGCTTGGCCGGGCTTGCCGATGTTCTTCATGTCGGCGATCTCCGAGTCCAAGTGGCTGTCGTAGCTGTCGACGAGCGGCAGCTCCCACAGCGGCTCGCCCTGACGATCGCCGCTCTCGCGAAGCGCGGCGATCAGCTCGGGATCCGACCCCATGACCGCGGCGACGTCGGGCCCGAGCGCGACGCGAACGGCGCCGGTGAGCGTCGCCACGTCGATGATCGCGTCGGGCTGGAGCTCTGCTGCCAGGCTCAGCCCGTCGGCGAGCACGAGTCGCCCCTCGGCGTCGGTGTTGAGCACCTCGATCGTCGCGCCGTTTCGTGCGGTGAGGACGTCGCCCGGCTTCATCGCACGGTGGCCCGGGAGGTTCTCGGTGATCGGCGCGATCGCGGTGATCTTGCAGGTCGCACCCAGGCGCGACGCCGCGGAGATCGCGGCGAGCACGATCGCCGCACCGGTCATGTCCGTCTTCATCGTGGTCATGCCCTCAGGGGTCTTGAGGCTCAGGCCGCCGGAGTCGAAGGTGATCCCCTTGCCGACGAGCACGACGTGCCGGGGTGCCTCGGCGGTGGCGGGCGAGTAGGTAGCCGTCACGAGGCGCGGCGGCTCGAGCGAGCCCCGCGCGACCCCGAGCAGGCCGCCGAGGCGCTCGGTCTCGAGCTCGGCGTCGCGCCACACCTCGATGGTCATGCTGGGGTCGTCCTCGAGGCGCCGCAGCGCCTCGTGCGCGAACCGTCTCGGCGTGAGGTCCGCAGCGGGGCGGTTGATGAGGTCCCTCGCCCAGCAGACCGCGCTCGCGGTGACGACACCCGCGGCGATCCCCTCTTCGACCCTCGAGCGATCGGCGTCCGAGACGCCGTCGCGCGCGACCGGCGTGATCACGAACTCGCTCGTCGTCGGGTCCGCGGCGACAGTCTTGGCGGCGCCGGAGCGGTACGAAGCGAGCAGCGCGCCCTCGACGACCGCCCGGGCCACCTGCGCGGTGGGGATCGTGGACGGCAGCGGCAGGAGGAGCGCGACGACCGGCGCGCGTCCCGCGGCCCGCACGGCGGCGGCGCCGAGCTTGCGCCAGACGTCGGCATCGGCTCGCGCCGCGTCGCCGATGCCGACGAGGAGCACGGTCGGGCGGCCGAGTGCGCGGATCGCGAGCGACTGGCCGACCTTGGCCTCGAAGCCCTGGGTCGTCGCCCACGCCGTGTCGACGCTCGCAGGGATCGCGACGCCCGAGAACTCGCCGGGCAGCCCCTGCGGGACGAGCAGACCCTGGTCGTCGCGGGCGACCGGCATCGCGACGGCACCCGCCTCAAGCAGCTCGTGGGCTCCGGCGATGCGGACCGATGGCGTCATTCCTGCTCCATTCCCTTGGATGTCCGGTGCACGTCGCCCTCCTGCCATCTTGCCGCGGCCCACAGCAGGTCGCTGAGCCGGTTGAGGTAGGTCCCCACGAGCGACCCCTCGACGTCCCACTTGAGCGTCTGACGCTCGGCTCGGCGCACAACGGAGCGCGCGACGTCCATCGCGGCGGCGACCGGGTGCTCGCCGGGGACGACGAAGTCTGTGGGCAGCTCGGTGCGCGCCGACAGGTCGTCGATGGCCTCCTCGAGCCGCGTGACCATCTCGGCCGTCACGAGCGTCGCGCCGGGCTTCAGCTTGCGGCGGTTGTCAGGGGCGGTGGCGACCTCGGACATCAGCACCCACAGGTCCCGCTCGACCGAGACGAGCAAGGTGTCGAGCTCACCGCCGCGCGGCGCCGCCGACCTCGCGAGCCCGATCATCGCCTGCGCCTCGTCGACGCTGCCGTTGAGCTCGATCGCCGGATCGTCCTTGGCGACCCTGCCACCGAAGTACAACCCGGTGGTGCCGTCGTCGCCGGCCCGGGTGTAGATCTTCATCGTCTCGAGATGCTATCTGTGGTGCTCCCGGTAGCCTGAACCCTCAATGACGTTGGCCGCACACGAGCCGCTGCAGATGCACGCGAGCGACTCTCCCTACCTCCAAGCGCTCGAGCGCGGCGTCGTCGTGTTCGACGGGGCGACGGGCACGAACCTGCAGCTCGCCGAGCTCACCGCCGACGACTTCGGCGGTCCGTCACTCGAGGGATGCAACGAGGTCCTCTGCGCGACGCGCCCCGACGTCGTCGCACAGCTGCACCGGTCCTTCCTCGAGGTCGGCGTCGACGTCGTGGAGACCAACTCGTTCGGCGGGTTCTCGGTGGTGCTCGCCGAGTACGACCTGGCGGACCGCGCCGGCGAGCTCGCGGTGGCGAGCGCGCGGATCGCACGGGAGGTCGCCGACGAGTTCTCGTCGGCCGCACAGCCCAGGTGGGTCGCAGGATCGATGGGGCCGGGGACGAAGTTCCCGTCGCTCGGCCAGATCAGCTACGACGACCTCAGCGCCTCGTACGAGGAGCTCGCCTACGGCCTCCTCGAGGGCGGCGTCGACCTGCTCATCGTCGAGACGATGTACGACCTACTCGGGGCCAAGGCAGCCATCGCCGCGGCGCACCGGGCGATGGCGCGGCACGGGCGGCGCGTCCCGGTCCAGGCCCAGGTCACGATCGAGCTCACCGGCAGGATGCTGCCCGGCACGGAGATCGCCGCGGCGATCACGTCGCTCGTTCCGGTCGGGATCGACGTGCTCGGGCTCAACTGCGCAACGGGGCCCGTCGAGATGTACGAGCCGCTGCGCTACCTCGCCGACGCCTCGCCGCTGCCGCTCAGCTGCCTGCCGAACGCCGGGCTGCCCTCGGTCGTCAACGGCAAGATGCACTACGACCTGTCCCCCGACGAGCTCGCCGAGCACCTCGCGCGGTTCGTCTACGAGTTCGGCGCGAGGGCGGTCGGCGGCTGCTGCGGGACCACGCCCGAGCACCTCGAGAGGGTCGTCGAGGCCGTGCGCGGGGCCGTCCCCGCGACGCGCACCCCGCAGTACGAGGCGGCCGCCGCGTCGATCTACTCGTCGGTGCCCTTCAGCCAGGACCTGAGCGTGCTGCTCGTCGGGGAGAAGACCAACGCCAATGGCTCCAAGAAGTTCCGAGAGGCGATGCTCCGCGAGGAGTGGGACACCTGCGTCGCGATGGCGCGCGACCAGATCCGCGAGGGCGCCCACATCCTCGACGTCTGCGTGGACTACACGGGCGCCGACGGCGTCTCGGACATGGACTCGCTGATGGCGAGGCTCGCCACCCAGTCGTCCGCCCCGCTCATGGTCGACACCACCGAGGCGCCCGTCGCACGAGCGGCCCTCGCGTGGATCGGCGG
This sequence comes from Acidimicrobiales bacterium, assembly GCA_036560685.1. Lineage (GTDB taxonomy): Bacteria > Actinomycetota > Acidimicrobiia > Acidimicrobiales > RAAP-2 > Palsa-459. The sequence continues at coordinate 2,833 of DATBQT010000197.1, read as the reverse complement.
CAGGGCGCTGCTCAACAGCGTGAACCTCGAGGAGGGCGACGGCGCCGGGACGCGGCTCGACTCGTTCCTCTCGCTCGCGCGCGAGTTCGGGGCCGCCGTGGTCGCCACGTGCATCGACGAGGAGGGCCAGGCACGCACCGCGGACTGGAAGGTCCGCGCCGCGACCGCCATCGTCGCGATCGCGACGGAGCGCTACGGCCTGTCGCCCGAGGACGTCTTCATCGACCCCCTCGTGCTGCCACTGTCGACGGGGCTGGAGGAGTCAAGGCGCGACGGCATCGAGACGCTCGAGGCGATCCGCCGCCTCAAGACCGAGCTCCCAGGCATCCACACGATCGTCGGGCTGTCCAACGTGTCGTTCGGCCTCGCGCCCGCGGCGCGCCAGGCGCTCAACTCGGTGTTCCTGCACGAGTGCGCCGAGGCGGGGCTCGACGCCGCGATCGTGAACGCGAGCAAGATCCTGCCGCTCTCCAAGATCGACGAGCGCGCGCGGGCCGCGTGCCTCGATCTCATCTACGACCGGCGCACGGACGACTACGACCCGCTGTCAGAGCTGCTCTCGATCTTCGAGGGCGTGAAGGCCGCAGGCGACGTGCCGGACGACCTCTTCGGGCTGCCGCTCGACGAGCGGCTCGTCCGCCGGATCATCGACGGCAACCGCACGGGGCTGACCGACGACCTCGACGAGTCGCTCGCAGCCGGCCGCGACCCGCTCGAGATCGTCAACGACTTTCTCCTCGAGGGCATGCGCGTCGTCGGCGACCTGTTCGCCACGGGCGAGATGCAGCTCCCCTTCGTTCTCCAGAGCGCCGAGACCATGAAGCAGGCCGTCGCGCACCTCGAGCCCCACATGGAGCGGACCGACTCGAAGGGCAAGGGCACGATCGTCCTCGCGACCGTGAAGGGCGACGTCCACGACATCGGCAAGAACCTCGTCGACATCATCCTCACGAACAACGGCTACGAGGTGGTCAACCTCGGGATCAAGGTGGGCATCAACGAGATGCTCGCCGCGGTCGAGGAGCACAAGGCCGACGCCATCGGCATGAGTGGGCTGCTCGTGAAGTCGACGCTCATCATGCGCGAGAACCTCTCGGTCCTGCGCGACCTCGGCTACTCGAAGGTCCCCGTGCTGCTGGGCGGCGCGGCGCTGACGCGCACCTACGTCGAGCGCGAGCTTCGCGAGTCGCACGACGGCCGCCTCTTCTACGGCAAGGACGCCTTCGAGGGGCTGCGGGTGATGAACCGGCTCATGGAGCTGCGCGCCACCGGCGAGGACGACGACTCCTTCGGGCTCGAGATCTCCGAGCGCCGCGTCCCGCGCCGGTCCCGAGACGCCGCGCCTCCCGCGCCCGACGGGCTGCCGAGGCGGTCCCCGAGCGTCACCGACGACAACCCGCTGTTCGAGCCCCCCTTCCTGGGCACGCGCGTCGCGAAGGGCATCGCGATCGACGAGATCGCCAAGTACCTCAACCTCACGGCGCTGTTCCGGAACCAGTGGGGCTACCGGCCCGAGGCCGGCGAGGACGACCCCGCGTTCAAGGACCGGGTGCGCTCGGTCCTGCGAGAGGAGCTGGACAAGGCGGTCGCAGCGGACCTGTTGGTCCCACAGGTCGTCTGGGGTCACTTCCCCGCGGCGGCCGACGGGAGCGAGCTCGTGATCTTCGACGACGAGGACCACGCCGTTGAGTGCGCGCGGTTCACGTTCCCGCGCCAGCACGAAGAGCCGTGGCTGTGCATCGCGGACTTCTTCCGAACGGTCGAGTCACCCGACCGCGACCACGCGTCGTTCATGCTCGTCACGATCGGGTCTCGCGTGAGCGCACGGTGCCAGGAGCTGTTCAGCGAGGACCGCTACACCGATTACCTGAAGCTCCACGGGCTCGGCGTCGAGATGGCAGAGGCCCTCGCCGAGCTGTGGCACCGCCGCATCCGAGAAGAGCTCGGCTTCGCTGACCAGGACGGCCCCAGCGTCCAGGGGCTGTTCCGCCAGCAGTACCGCGGCGGGCGCTACTCGTGGGGCTACCCCGCGTGCCCCGACCTCACCGACAACGACAAGGTCGCCCGCCTCCTCGGCGCCGAGCGCATCGGCGTCACCGTCTCGGAGGGGTTCCAGCTGCATCCCGAGCAGACGACCGACGCGATCATCTGCCACCACCCGCAGGCAAAGTACTTCGTGGCGTGAGCCTCGGGGCACCTACGCCCCGGGCCGTCACTTGCAGCGCGTGACGAACGGGGCATAGGGCGCGAAGGGCAGCGCGGTGTCGCGCTGGGAGAAGCCGAACGCGACCTCGCCGGCCTGCGCGCCGCGCGCCACGTGGAAGCTCGACGCGACGAAGAGGCGCTTTGCGTTGTCGATGGAGTCGATCTCGGCGACGTGCTGGCCGTCGGCCCACGAGTAGGTGACGGTCACGATCGTCTGGTTCCCTCGCGTGGCCTTCGGCCGGAAGTCCCCGACTGCGGACCACCAAGGGCCGCCCGCCCGATAGGGGACGGCCGTGAACGGCTTCTGCTCGAAGCACGCGACCGCGTCGTGTGGGCCGGTGATCAACCCGGCGAACGCGGCGGCCTTGGTGACGAACAGCTCGATGGGCGCGACGCGCGGGGGCGGCGCACACGACGGGCCGCTGCACTTCGGCACGTTCGGCGCGAGCACGTCGGTCAGCCAGACGACGCGGCCGTGGAGCTGGACGTAGGTGATCGTCTCGGTCGCGCGCACGGATCCCGCGGGGACCTGACCGTAGCCCCATCGGTATGAGAACGACTTCGACGCACCGACGCGCGACGCCACGGTCATGTAGCCGCTCTGGACGATCCGGATCGCGGGCTGCAG
>DATBQT010000196.1:0-4774 GCA_036560685.1 Acidimicrobiales bacterium | reverse complement strand
CGTCATTTCCGGCGGCCTTCCACGTAGGATTGCTCGTCGTTCAGATTCCCGAGGCGACGACTTTGACAAGGGCGAGAACGCCCAGAAGGACCGCCTGGAGGCGAGTTGCCGACGTATTGGATCGAGACGCTCGGTTGCCCGAAGAACGTCGTGGACAGCGCAAAGCTGACCGGATTCGTTGAGCAGGGCGGCTACCGCAGCGCACACGAGCCGGAGTCCGCGGACCTGATCGTGGTCAACACCTGCGCCTTCATCGAGGCCGCCCGAGCCGAGTCCATCGAGGTCGTCCTCGAGCTGTCGGAGCGCCGCAGGTCCGGTGCCAAGCTCGTCGTCACCGGCTGCATGGCCGAGCGCTACCGCGAGGAGCTCGAGGTCGCCCTGCCCGAGGTGGACCTCGTCGCGGGCTTCGGCGAGTCGCCGATCCCCGCCGGCGTGCACGTGACGCTCGGGCTCAAGCCCGTCCCCTCGTCGTTCGACCTGCTCGCGCTGCCGAGGCCGCCTGCCACCGCGCCATGGGCGTACATCAAGGTCGCGGAGGGCTGCGACCGCCGGTGCGGCTTCTGCGCGATCCCCACCTTCAGGGGCGACCAGCGCTCGCGACCCGTCGACGCGCTGCTCGATGAGGCGAGGGCCCTCACCGAGGGAGGCGCGCGCGAGCTGGTGCTCGTCGCCCAGGACCTCGCGAGCTACGGCCGTGACCGGCGCCGCGCGGGCAAGGACGACGTCGACGACCTCGACACGCCCTCGATGCAGCCCATCGTCGACCTCGTCCGCGCCCTCACGGGCACCGTCGAGTGGATCCGACTCTTGTACCTCTACCCGTCGGGGCTCTCCGACGCGCTGATCGAGGCGGTGCTCGAGACGCAGGTCCCCTACTTCGACCTCTCCTTGCAGCACGCCTCGCGTCCGCTGCTCCGAGCGATGCGCAGGTGGGGCGACGCGGAGCGCTTCCTCGCCCGCATCGAGCGGATCCGCTCGCTCGAGCCGACCGCCACGTTCCGGTCCTCGTTCATCCTCGGCTACCCCGGCGAGACCGAGGAGGACCAGCGGCGCCTCGTCGCGTTCCTCGAGAGCGCGCAGCTGGACTGGGCAGGCTTCTTCACGTTCTCTGCCGAGGAGGGCACGCCCGCGCTCACGATGGGCGACCAGGTGCCGAGCGCACTCGCGCTCGAGCGTCTCGCCGAGTGCAGCGAGGTCCAAGACGCGATCACGAGCCGCTCCCGCGACGCCCTCGTGGGGCAGACTCGAACCGTGCTCGTGGACAGCCCCGGGAACGCGCGCAGCGTGCACGAGGCGCCGGAGATCGACGGCATCATCGCGGTGCCCACCGAGCTCGCCGTCGGCGAGTTCCACGAGGTCGTCGTCACGGGTTCGTTCGGCACCGACCTGCTCGCCATGCCGCGGTGACGACGACCCATCGATACGGCCCGAGCGCGATCGTCACCCCGGCGAACGCGCTCACGATCGCACGACTCGCGGTCACCCCCGTGTTCGTCGCGCTCATCGTCACCCGCGGGGCGTCATGGCTCACCGCGACCGTTGGCGCGGCCGCGGCGTTCTCCGACGGCTTCGACGGGATCATCGCGCGACGCCAGGGGGCGACGCGGTCCGGCGCGTTCCTCGACCCGCTCGCCGACAAGGTCGTCGTGCTGGCCTCGATGTACACGCTGTGCGCGACCGGACGGCTCCCGTGGGCGCCGGTCGTGCTCATCACGGCCCGCGAGGCGTGGATGAGCGTCTACCGCTCGAGGGCGTCGTCTCGTGGCCTGTCCATCCCGGCTCGCTCGAGCGCGAAGCTCAAGACGTTCGTCCAGGACTTCTCGATCGCGTGGTGTGTGCTGCCGCCCACGGCGCACCTCATCGGGCTGCAGCTCGTGACGATCTGGCTCGCGGCGGGGATCACGCTGTTCACCGGCTACGAGTACTGGCGCGACGGACGCCGGGCCACGGTCGCGCACGCGTGAGGGTCGAGGTCGTCGCGGTCGGCTCGGAGCTGTTGCTCGGCCAGATCGCCGACACGAACTCGCAGTGGCTCGGCGAGAACCTCGCGGCCGCCGGGGTCGCGAGCCACTTCCACCAGCACGTGGGCGACAACCACGCCCGCATCGTCCTCGCGCTGCGCACCGCGCTCGCCCGATCCGACGGCGTGATCGCGTGCGGCGGGCTCGGGCCGACCCAGGACGACATCACCCGCGAGGCGATCGCCGAGATCATGGGCGTCGAGCTCGTCCGGGACGCGGCGATCGAGGCCCGCATCCGCGAGATGTTCGAGTCGCGCGGCCGCGAGATGCCCGACAACAACCGGCGGCAGGCCGACGTGCCGCGCGGCGCGACGGTGATCGAACAGCGCCGGGGCACCGCGCCGGGGCTCATCTGCCCGGTCGGCAACAAGGTCGTCTACGCGGTGCCGGGCGTGCCCCACGAGCTCGAGGAGATGTTCGACCGCGCGATCCTCCCCGACCTGCGAGCGCGCCTCCACGAGGAGGGCACGACCGGCGTCATCGCCTCGAGGGTGCTGCGGACCTGGGGGACGAGCGAGTCCGGCCTCGCCGAGGCGCTCGACGGCCGGGTTCGCGCGCTCGAGGGCACGGGGGTGACCATCGCCTTCCTCGCCTCAGGCATCGAGGGGCTCAAGGTGCGCCTCACGGCGCGCGGCGACACCGACGACGCAGCCGTCGCGGCGCTCAACGACGAGGAGGCACAGGTCCGCGAGGTGCTCGCGACGCACGTCGGCGACGTCGTCTTCGGCGTCGACGCGGAGTCGATGGAGCACGCCGTGGCGACGCGGCTGGTCGCGCAGCACCTGACGCTCGGCGTCGCCGAGTCGGTGACCGGCGGGCTCGTGGCGAGCCGGCTCGTGGCCGTCGAGGGCGCGAGCGCGTGGTTCCGCGGCGCGGTCGTCAGCTACGCGAGCGACGTCAAGACCTCGCTGCTCGGCGTGCCCCCGGGACCCGTGGTCACGGCCGAGGCCGCAGAGGCGATGGCGGTGGGCGCCCGACGCGCGCTCGGCAGCGACGTCGGCCTCGCGCTCACCGGCGTCGCCGGGCCCGACCAGGACGAGGGCGTCGAGGTCGGCACCGTGTTCGTCGGGCTCGCGCTCGACGACGCGCCACCCACGTCGACGCGGCTCCGGCTGCCGGGCGACCGCCGCCGGATCCGCGAGTACGCGACGATCAGCGCGCTCGACCTGCTGCGCCGCGCGCTCGACGCGCGCTGACGCCACCGGTGTCGATGGCCGACGCACGGTAGGTTCCCCGTGGGAGGTCGGCACGATGGGGATCGCACCGCAGGTTGAGCCGTCCGCAGTCGGACTCGACGCAGAGCGGCTGGGCCGCATCTCGTCGCACTTCGACGAGCACGTGAAGGCAGGGCGGCTCGCGGGCTGGCTGTGCGCGGTCGGTCGCGACGGTGACGTCGCGTGGGTCGGCCAGGGCGGCCACCGGGTCGTCGAGGACGGCCTCGAGGTCGAGGCGGACACGATCTGGCGCATCTACTCGATGACCAAGCCGATCACCTCGATCGCCGCGATGATGCTGCACGAAGAGGGCCGCTTCGACCTCACCGACGAGGTCGCGAGATGGCTCCCCGAGTTCGCAGAGCCGCAGGTCTACGTCGGAGGCCCCTCGGACACGCCGGTGACGCGCCCGGCCGAGACGCCGATGCTGGTCTGGCACCTGCTCACGCACACCGCGGGGCTCACCTACGGCTTCCAGTACGCGCACCCCGTCGACGCCGTCTACCGCGACCGCGGCTACGAGTTCGGCACCCCCTCGGACCGCGACCTCGCCGCCGCGGTCGCCGACTGGGCCTCGATGCCGCTCGTCTTCGACCCGGGCGCGGCGTGGAACTACTCGGTCGCGACCGACGTCGTCGGGCGCCTCGTCGAGATCTGGAGCGGCATGACCCTCGACGAGTTCTTCAGGACCCGGATCTTCGGCCCGCTGGGCATGGACGACACCGGCTTTTTCTGCCCGGAGGACGACCTCGGCCGCCTCGCCGAGCTCTACCTGCACGTCCCCGGGGGGACCTACCGACGCGGTGGGCGCATGTCGGCGGGCGCCACGCGTCCTCCCTCGGTGCTGTCGGGCGGCGGCGGGCTCGTCTCGACGGCGCAGGACTACCACCGGTTCGCCACGATGCTGCTGCAGGGCGGCGCGATCGGCGACGCGCGCGTCGTGTCGCCGAGCACGATCGGCCTGATGACGCGCAACCACCTCCCCGGCGGGGTCGACATCGAGGCGCTCGCGCGGGACAGCTTCTCGGAGGTCGCGATGGCCGGCGTCGGGTTCGGGCTCGGCTTCAGCACGGTCATCGACCAGGTCCGCAACAAGATGCCGGTCTCAGAGGGGACCTACTCGTGGGGCGGCGCGGCGTCGACGACGTTCTGGGTCGACCCCCAAGAGGACCTCACCTGCGTCTTTTTCACCCAGCTGCTCCCGAGCAGCACCTACCCGATCCGCCGCGAGCTCCAGCGCCTCGTCTACCAAGCGGTGATCGACTGATCCGGCTGATCCCAGAGGGCGCGGTCGCGCGTTCGTAGGCTCGTGCGGTCACCGAGAGCCGAGGAGGCAGGGTGCGAGCTCGACAGCTCGATGAGGGCCGCGGAGGCTGACCGGTCGTGCGCGCGTTCCTCGCCGTCTACCCCGACGAGCACGCCCGGGGCGAGCTCTCCGACATCGCGCCGGACGACGCCGCGGACGTCCGTGTCACCGACATGGCCGACTGGCACGTCACGCTGCGCTTCTTGGGCCAGCTCGACGAGGCGTCGATGGCC
>DATBQT010000195.1:0-5702 GCA_036560685.1 Acidimicrobiales bacterium | reverse complement strand
GCGGCGCCCTCGACGACCACGACCGCGAGTCCCGCCTTGGCGAGGACGATCGCTGCGGCCAGGCCGTTCGGGCCCGAGCCAACGACGACGGCGTCAGTCGTCGTCACGCGCCGCTCCTGCCACGCGCGCAGTCTCGCCCGTAACGGAGCTTGGCAGGTACCTGAGCGGCGTCAGCCCTGCTCGACGTCTTCGCGGCGATGTCCCTCGGCGAGCTCCTCGAGCGACGAGCGGTCGAGCTGGTCGGCGGGCACGGAGGCCACCCGGCACTTGGTCGCCGCGACGAGCGACGACGTGCGTACGCCATGCTCGAGCCCTGCGCGCTCGCCGAGCAGCGCGCCGGGTCCGTACTCGGCGACGCGCTCGCCGTCGACCTCGACGCGCAGTACGCCGTCCAGGACCAAGTAGACGTCCGAACCCTCCTCGCCCTGTCGGACGAGCGTGGCGCCCGCCTTCACGCGGTCGATCCTCGGCTTCGACGCACCCTGCATCAGCTGGGCGGACAGCGACCGCTCGAGCGCGCTCTCGACCGCGGACACGAACGCCTCGGAGTCCTCGTCGCCCCACGGTGAGTGCTTGCCGAACGACCCCGAGGCCCAGTCCTTGAAGTCGATGGTCGCTGACTTCTGCTCGAGCCGTCCCGCGTCGTCGTAGACCCAGTGCCGCGGGAACCGGCTCGCGCCGGCGAGTGACGACTCGCACCGACCGTCGACGTGGATCGTCAGCGACAACGTCGTCCAAGCGAGCGGCGCGTTCCACTGCACGAACGGAGCGCGGCGCACCTTGCGCGGCATCGGCACGCCTGTGCGACCTCCGGCCGTCTGGGTGAACCGCACCCAGCCGTCACCGCGCTCGGGCTCGCCGCGCAGATCGGGGAGCGAGAACGCCTGGAAGCAGTGCTGCAACGGCCCGAGGCGCATCGTCGTGCTGCCGATCGCGCCACCCGCCGCGTACCCGGCGTCGGAGACCGCTCCGGAGCCATCGACCTCGACGTAGGCCGCGAGGCGGTTGAGGAAGCGGAAGCGATCGGCGCGGCGCAGCTCCTCGGTGTCGCCGAGCATCTCGGGGGGCGGCTGGTCGTAGTGCGCGACGCCCGAGTCGAACGCGAGCCGCATCGGGCCGGAGATCGCCTCGGAGGGAATCCACGACAGGGAGGTGACGGACTTGTCGATTCGCATGGTCACAGGCTCATCGACCGGCGGAGGCCCCGGAAGGGTGCTGGCCCGCGACGTGCGGTGGCCCTAGCACCCCCACACGACCGGGAGCCTGCCCTCTGGCGACGCGGGTGCGTTCGTGAGAGAACTATGGACCATATGGGGGCGACCGACGCAGTGGGGAGCAACACGATCACGGTCTTCCTGGCCGACGACAACCTCATTGTGCGCGAGGGCGTGCGTGCCCTCATCGCGCGTCACTCCGACCTCTGCGTCGTAGGCGTCGCGTCGGACTACGACGAGACGGTCGCCGGCGCCGCGGCCACCGAGCCGCACGTCTTGGTGACCGACATCCGGATGCCTCCGTCGTTCAACCGCGAGGGCATCGACGCCGCCAAGGAGGTGCGCAAGCGCCACCCGGGCACCGGCGTCGTGATCCTGTCGCAGTACGACGACCCCGGCTACGCGGTCGCCCTGCTCGCCGAGGGCTCGGCCGGCTACGGCTACCTCTTGAAGGACCACCTCGCCGACGGCGACCAGCTCGTCGACGCGATCCGAACGGTCGCGACGGGCGGCACCGCCCTCGACCCGGCGATCGTCGAGGCGCTCGTGCGACCGGTCACCTCCGACGGGGCGCTGAGCCCCGCCGAGGAGGCGCTGCTCGCGCTCGTCGCGGAGGGCAAGCCCATCAAGGCGATCGCGGCTGCGGCCGGGCTCCCGCCGGAGGCGGTGGACACCGAGGTCGAGGCGGTCTTCTTGAAGCTCGCACAAGGCGTGTCGGCTGGCAACCAAGACGCGCTGCACCGCCTGCGCCTCTTGCACCAGGCGATCGTCGACCGCGAGGAGCAGGGCGAGACGCTGTCGCGTCTCTTACCCGGCGGCATCGCCGAGAAGCTGCGTCGCGACGGGCGGCGGATCGGGGAGACCGAGCGCGTCGAAGTCACCGTGCTCATGAGCGACATCCGGAAGTACTCGACGATCGCCGAGCATGCGGACCCGAGCCAGCTCGCCGGCCAACTCAACAGCCACCGCGCCGCCATGAATCGGGCGATCCTCAGCCAGCAGGGGACGGTCATGCAGTTCGTGGGTGACGCGGTGATGGCGGTGTTCGGCGCGCCGGTCTCCCAGGACGACCACGCGGACCGCGCCGTTGCGGCTGCCGCGGGCATGCACGCGCTGCAGGCCGAGATCAACGCGGAGTGGGACGCCGTGGGGTTGCCTGCGTTCGGGCTCGGCCTCGGGCTGTCCACCGGGGACGCCGCGGCCGCGTTGCTCGGCTCCGAGGAGCGGCTCGAGTACACGATCGTCGGCGACACGGTCAACCTGACCCAGCGACTCCAGCAGCTCGCAGACGCAGGCGAGACCGTCATGTCCGAGGCGACGCTGCGGGCGTTGCGCACGCACGTCGACACGGTGCCGCTGGGCGCGCAGCTCGTGAAGGGACGCGACACACCCGTCGTCGCGTACAAGATCCTGGCCATCGCAGACTCGCCACGCGATCGCGATGCCCTCGACACCGTCCAAGCGATGAGCACACCGAATGGGGAGACGACATGACCACGACCGAGCCCGCACCCGACGTGACCGACAGGGGTCCGACGGGCTCCGCCCTCGAGGTTCGCGGGGTCCGCAAGACCTTCGAGGCCGAGAACGCACCCGTCAGGGCGCTCCGGGGCGTCGACCTCACCGTGTCGCGCGGGGAGTTCATCGCGCTGATGGGGCCTTCCGGCTGCGGCAAATCGACGCTGCTCAACCTCGTCGCTGGCCTCGACGTCGCCGACGAGGGCACGATCCTCGTTGCCGGCGAGCAGGTGACCGGCGGGTCCGAGGACGACCTCGCGCGCATGCGCCGTCGGCACATCGGCATCGTCTTCCAGTTCTTCAATCTCCTCGAGGGCATGACCGTCCTGGAGAACGTCGCGCTCCCCGCGATCATCGCGGGGCGAAAGCGAAAGGCGGCCGAGACGAGGGCCCGCGACCTGCTCGACCTGCTCGGCATCGGCGACAAGGTCGCAGCGCTGCCCGGCGTGCTCTCGGGCGGCCAGCGCCAGCGCCTCGCGATCGCCCGCGCACTTGCGAACGAGCCGACGCTGCTCTTGGCCGACGAGCCGACCGGTGCGCTCGACTCTGCCGGCGGCCAAGAGGTGATTGAGCTGCTGACCCGTCTGCACGCCGGCGGGCAGACCATCGTGCTCGTCACCCACGACCCCGACGTGGCCGCGGCATCGGGCACCGTCGTGCGGATGCGCGACGGTCGGATCCAAGGGCCTGACGGCCCCGGCGACGACCACGATGCCGGCGTCTCTGTGATCGGGACGGCTTGAGCGTGAGCACGGTCACCACCACGGGGGTCAACGAACACCTGGTGCGCGACGCACCCTCGGCGACCGGGCTGCGCGTCGCCGTCGGTGTCGCGTCGGGCGTCGGCACGATCGCCCTCGCCGTGCTCTCGGTCGGCTGGTCCGGCACGACGACAGTGTCTCGGTCGCTCCACGTCGTCGCTGCCGCCGTGCTCGTGGCGTGGGCGCTCGCCGGCGTGAGTGCGCTCGTCCGTGGACCTGTGCAGCTCGGCTGGCTCGTGTCGGCCGGGGCGCTCGTCGGCGCGGTCGCAGCGGAGGCGGCGCACCTCGCCGCGGTCCACGGGACGCTGACCCACTCGACGGCCAAGTCGATCGCGACGATCGCCGCCTCGCTCGCAATGGCGGTGTCGGTGCACGCGCTCGTCGCTCTGCCCGATGGCGTGCTCGGCCGCACGTCTCGCAAGGCTGGCGTGGCCGTGTGGTACGCGGCCGCGCTCGCCGTCGCGGTGAGCGCCGCGTCGTCGTCGCACGAGCTGATGAGGACGTCGCTCGCCGTGGCGTGGGGCGTCGCGGTCGCTACCGCGCTCCCCGCCGTCTACTACCGATACGTCGCATCGACGGGGACGTCGCGCGTGCGGCTCCAGTGGCTCGGCGTCGGCGCGGTCATCTCGCTTGAGGTCGCCCTCGTCGCCGGCGCGCTCAGCCTCCTTGTGCACTGGCCCTCCCAGGTGCTCGCGTTCGCCGTGGGCGGGACCGTCTTCATGCCGATCGCGCTGCTCGCTGCGACCCTGTCGCCGCCGACGCGGCGTGCCGACCGGGTGTTCGTCGGCGCGCTGTTCGTGCTCGGGTTCTCCGCGTTCGCTGCGGCGACCTACCTCGTCGTGGTGCTCGGGCTCGGGACGACGCCGAGCTCCTCGGCGGACCGAGAGGTCCTCGGCCTCTCGATGGCCGCGGCCGCGATCGTCGCCATCGGATTCCTGCCCGTTCGTGAGCGCATCTCTCGGTCCGCGACCGGCTTCGTCTACGGCGCCCGCGAGGCGCCCGACGAGGTCGTGCGGACCTTCGGCACGAGGCTGACCCGGGCGATCCCGATGGACGAGCTGCTGCTGCAGCTCGCTGAGTCGCTGCGCAAGACGCTGACCCTCGCGAGCGCAGAGATCTACACGGGGACCGGCGAGATCCTCGAGCTCGCCGTCTCGGTCCCCGACGTCGGCGAACGCACGATCGTCGTGTCGAGCCGCGAGCGACCCGTCATCACCGCTGCCGGGGTCTCTGGTAACGCGTGGGCGTCGGTCTGGCTCCCCTCACTGGTCGCGGGCCGCTCCGGCGGCCAGCTGCGTGTTGCGCCGATCAGCCACGCGGGCGAGCTGCTCGGGGTCATCGTCGTCGCGAGGGAACTTGGCGCGAACGCGTTCACCGAGGAGGACGACCGCGTGCTCACCGAGCTCGCACGACAGGTCGGCCTCGCGTTCCACAACGCACAGTTGGACACGGCGTTGCAGACCTCGCTCGACGAGCTGCGGCGCCAGGCGGACGAGCTGCGCGCATCGAGGGCGCGAATCGTCGCAAGCGGCGACGCCGAGCGCCGCAAGGTCGAGCGGAACCTCCACGACGGCGCCCAGCAGCACCTCGTCGCCCTCGCGGTCAACCTCCGGCTCGCAAAGGACGTCGTCAAAGAGGACCCCGACGCGGCGGTTGCCATGCTGGGCGAGCTCGGCGACGCGGTGCAGGACACGATCCGCGAGCTGCGCGAGCTCGCCCACGGGATCTACCCGCCGCTGCTCGTCGACAGCGGGCTCGGTGAGGCACTTCGCGCCGTAGCGGGACGCAGCCCACTCGACGTCGAGCTGTCCGCGGGCGACATCGGCCGCTATCCCGCGGACGTCGAGGCGGCGATCTACTTCTGCTGCCTCGAGGCGCTGCAGAACGCGTCGAAGCACGCTGCGGACGCCCACGTCGTCGTGCGTGTCTGGGAGGAGTCCGGGGGCCTTCTCTTCGAGGTCGCCGACGACGGCCCCGGCTTCGACGTGCAGCTCGCCAAGCGTGGCCAGGGATTCGTCAACATGATGGACCGCCTCGGTGCAATCGGCGGGTCGGTGCGATGGGAGTCGCGGCCGGGTGACGGCACGACGATCCGCGGGTCCGTCCCGCTCTGATCACCCTGCGACGAAGGCGCTCGAGTCCCGCTGCTCCCAGAGCCGACGGAGCGTGTCGGGGCCGAGGTGCTCCTTGTGCACGTAGGCGCGCGCGC
>DATBQT010000194.1:0-7263 GCA_036560685.1 Acidimicrobiales bacterium | reverse complement strand
GTGCGCCGCCTCGCCGGAGTGGCGTCGTGACGACGCTGGGTGTCGTCATCCCCTCCTACGGACGTCCGGACGCGCTCGCTCGCTGCCTTGCTGCGATCCGGACCCAGCAACGGACGCCGGACGACGTCGTGGTCGCGCTTCGCGCGGCTGACCTGGAGAGCGCCGAGGTGGCCTCGGCGGCAGCGTGCCGGGTCGTGACGACCGAGGCGCCCGGCGTGCTCGCCGCGATGATCGCGGGCACTCGTGCGCTCGCGACCGACCTCGTGTGCTTCACCGACGACGACGCCGTCGCGCCATCGGAGTGGCTCGTGCGGCTCGTTGCGCTGTTCGACTCGTCGCCACGCGTCGGCGGCGCCGGTGGTCGTGACGTGATCATCGACCCTGACGGGACGCCACGATCCGAGCGGCTCACCTCGAGCGTGGGGCGCGTCGCCTGGTTCGGGCGCCACGTCGGCAACCACCACGTCGGGTCGGGGCCCGCCCGCGACGTCGCGTTCCTCAAGGGCGTCAACTCGGCCTATCGCCGTGCGGCGCTCGGCCTGCCGGTCGGCCTTCGCGGCGACGGCGCAGAGGCGCACTACGAGATCGCCGTCGGCAGGTACGCGCGCTCAAAGGGGTGGCGGCTCGTCTACGACCCTTCGGTCCAAGTCGAGCACCACCCTGCCCCACGCAATGGAATCGACCAGCGAGAAGGTCCCGATGCCGCGGCTGTCAGCGACGCCTCGTACAACCTCGTCGTTGCGATCGGCGGCGCGCGCGGGCTCGCCCGGGTGCCCTACGCCGTGCTCGCCGGCGACCGGGGCAGCCCGGGACTCGCTCGCGCGGCGGTGGCCGCGGTGCACGGCGACGCCGCGACCCGCGCCCGGCTCGTCCCGTCACTTCGCGGCACGATCGAAGGTGGGTGGGCGCTCATGACGCGCCGTGGCGTGCGCTACGAGACCTTCGCCTGAACGGCGACGCGCAGCTCCGCCTCGAGGGCGTCGGCGACGACGCCGGGTGCGAATCGCGCGACGGCCTCTGCGCGGCACCGTGCGGCGAGGAATGCCCGCTCGTCGGGCTCCAGAGCGAGGAGCGCGCGCACCGCGGCCGAGGCCGCCTCGACGTCACCGGGGGCGACGACGCGCGCGACGTCATCGGGGAGCCCTTCTGCGGCACCGACCGCCGGCGTCACGATGACCGGCACGCCGCTCGCGAGCGCCTCTGCGACCGTGAGGCCGAACGGCTCGTAGCGCGAGAGCTGGACGACGCACACGGCGTCGCGGAGCAGCGCCGCGACCTCGCCGCGCTCCACCCTGCCGAGCGCGCGGCCGATGCCTGGCTCGAGCTCGTCGAGGAGCCCGGAGTAGTCGCTCCACAGCGATGGCCCGCCCACGACGAGCACCTCGACGCGTCCTTGGAGGTCCGACAGCGCGTGGGAGAGCGCGACGACGTCCTCCAGCCCCTTGCGCACCGTGAGGCGCCCCACGCTGACGACGGCGCGCGGTGCGTGATCGTTGGGCGGGTGCACGGTGAACTGGTCCAGGTCGATGCAGTTCGGGACAACGGCCACGCGATCTGGCGCAAGCCCATAGTCCGCGATGAGCGCCGCTCTGAACGCCGCGGAGATTGCGAGGACGCGATCGGCACGCCGCGCGTCTGTCCGCTGGCGCAGCACTCTGATCGCGAGCCAGGCGCGGATGGCCGCCGGCCGCCTGCTTCCCTCGAGCCGCTCGGCCATGGCTCGCTCGTCGCGCATCGAGCGCAGCTCGCCCGCGGCGTGGACGGACGGGTGCAGCACCACGGGCGCCAGCCCATTTCGCCGCGTTGGGATGCCGAACGACTCGATGCCGCTGAACTGGTAGATCACGTCGTAGGGGACGGCGCGGTGCCTCGCGGCGAGGGTGCCGGCGAGCCGGCGGCGCGCGAGCGCTGTCGACGCCTGGGACGTCGCCATCTTCGTGAACCGGTGCCGCGAGTACCACCGCTCGTAGCCGAACGACGTGGCGGACTCGACGAGCTGGATGCCGGGAACCCCAGCGATCTCGGCGGTCGACTCGGTCTCGCGGCTGGTCGCGACGTAGCAGTCGACGCTCGCACCGCGACGGGCGAGTTCTGCGAGGAGCATGCCGGCGACGCCAGGCGCCCCGCCGGAGGACGGGATCGGCACGGGCCCGACGTAGGCGAGCCGCAGCCCGGGCCACTCGATGCCCGGCGTGGGCGCGACCGCCCGGTCCTTGTGGTGTCGCCACTGCGTCGCGGTCACCCAGGCGCCCACCGCGAGCTGCCCTGCGGCGAGGCGCGCCCAGCGCATCGCGCGACGCGGCGAGCGATCCACGCCGCCGTCGCTCACGGCGATCGATCGCCACCGCTGGACCATGGAGGCAAGGGGCGCGACGCGCACGGGGAGCCGCGACGCCTTGGCGGCGGGGAAGCGCCGCAGGAGCAGCCAGTCGTCGACGACGAGGCGCCCGCGCCGGTCCCACTGCCTCGTCGTGAATGGCCGCCCGGGGTGCACGACGTGCATCTCGGGGACGAAGCGGACCTCTCCGACCTCGTCTCGGATGCGCCACGCAAGGTCTCGATCCTCGTGCGCGGCGTGGGGGAACTGGCGGTCGAAGCCACCGACGGCGCGCAGCGCGGCCGTTCGGTAGGCGACGTTGCACGTGAGGAAGCTGCCGCCATCGTGGTCGAACACCCCGTGCTCGTAGAGCGGGTCGAACGGGGGGGCGTCGGTGCGACCCGTCACGCCAGCAATCGCTGGGTGGGCTCGGAGGACCCGAATCGCTGCGGTGAGCCAGTCGCGATCCACCTCGACGTCGTCGTCGGTGAACGCAACGACGTCGGCACGAGCCCACGAGACCCCGAGGTTCCTCGCTCTCGACGGTCCGACCCCGCTCGTGCGGACGACTCGGACCCTCGGATCCTCGAAGTGACCCACCGCAGGGGTCGAGCCGTCGTCCACGACCACGACCTCGCAGGGCTCGCCCGTTGCGTCACAGGCAACCAGGACACGCTGCATGCAGCGTGCGAGGAGCTCGGGGCGATCCTTGGTCGGCACGACAACCGACACGGTGGGCGACTCGGTGCTCGGCTCACCCATGGCGCGGTGTCCTGTCGGTCCGAGGCCGCGCTCTCGCGCTCGCCTCGTTCCATGCCTCGAGCAGCATCGGCGCGAGTGCGGCGGGCGTGAACGACGCGGCCGCGATGACGCCCGCGTCACCGAGCCGAGCCCGCATCGCTGGATCCGAGGCGAGCGCTCGCATCGCCTCGGCGAGGGCGTCACGGTCCCCCATCGGGTAGACGACGCCGTCGACGCCGTCGGTGACGAGGTCAGCCGGCCCCCCGGCGTCGGCGACCACGACGGCGCAACGCGCGCCCATCGCCTCGATCACGACCTGTCCGAACGGCTCAGGGAGGATCGACGCGTGCACCACGACGTCGGTCTCTTCGAGCACGCCCGCGACGTCGTCGACAAAGCCACAGAACTCCACGCGGTCCGAGACCCCGAGCGACGACGCAAGCACCGGAAGCGACTCGGCGTAGGACTCCTCGCCGAACATCGCAGCGCCGACGACACGGAGGCGTGCGCCACCATCGGGGAACGCCGACGCGAAGGCCTCGATCGCGAGGCGCTGGCCCTTCCACTCTGCGAGCCGGCCGACGATCGCGAAACGCACGACCGCGTCACCGTCCTGACGGCGAGCTGACGGCCGGATCGACGGGTCGAGGGGGCTCGGGACGACGTGGCCTCGCGGCACCCCGACCGCTCGCAACGTCGACGCCGAGTTGGCGACCACGACGGTCGGCAGCACCCGCGCCGCTCCGCGCACGAGACGGACCGCGGGCGTCGGGAGGTAGGGCGTCTCGATCATGTCGCGAACGTGCCACACGCACGGGATGCCCGCGAGCCGCGCGGCGGCACCGCCGTAGAGCGCGGACTTGAGCGAGTTGGTGTGCACGACGTCGGGCCGCAGCTGGCGGAGGCGGCGTGCGAGGCGCGCGACGTAGCGCAGCGTCGCGAGTGCCGCGAGCGGATGAAGGCGGGCGGGATGGACGGAACCACGCGGCACCGATCGCGCAGCATCGTTGAGCTCGAGCACCTCGACAGTTGCTCCGCTCGCCGCGAGGCGGTCCCGCAACGGACCGTCACTCGCGAGGATCGCGTGGATCGATGCGGAGCCTCGCACCCCGTCGACGGCACGCGCGATCGCCAGCTCCCCACCCGAGAGCACGGCGGTGTGGTCCAAGACCACGACCCGAAGCGGGACGTCGCCGGTGACAACCGACTCGTAGATGTCGCGATGCCGCGCCGCGACCGCGGCCCACCCGTGCTGTTCGGCCGCCGCGCGGCACCTGCGTGCGGTCTCCGACCCGCGTGCCGCGTCGAGCGCGCCGGCCATGGCCACGGACAGGGCGCTCGCGTCGCCAGCAGCGACGACCGACTGTCCAAGAAGCCCCAACGCCTCAGCGAGCCCGTCGACGTCGGTGCCGAGCACGGGCGTGCCGCACGCAAGGGACTCGAGCACGACGAGTCCGAACCCTTCAAGCGCGACGCTCGGCACGACGGTCAGGTCCGCCGCGCGGTAGCACGCAGTGAGGAGGTCGTCGTCGAGCCGACCGAGGAACCGGACGGTGTCGCCAACGCCCAGCGTGTCGGCCAGGTGCCGCAGCTCCGCAGCGGACGGCCCGTCGCCGACGACGACGAGGCGGTCGTCGCGGCGCTCCATCTCACTCCAGGCTCGCAGCAGCACCTCGAGACCCATCCTCGGCACCAGCCGGCGCACCGCGAGGACGATCCGGCCGCCCTCGACGCCGATCGCGGCCCGCGAGGCGGCTCGGTCCCCCGGCGAGAAGCGGTCGAGGTCAACACCGGGAGCGACGACCTCGAGGGCCCAGGGCGCGACGCCGTACCGGTCGATGGCCATCGAGGCGAACGCGCCCGACAGGACGACCACGCGTTGCGCGCGTCGATACACCGCGCGCTCGATCGCCCGCTTGGCTGCGACGTTGAGTCGCGATGCGCCCGTGAACGAGCTCTCGTCGGCCCACGGTCCCTGGAAGTGCACCACCTTCGGAGTGCGTCGCAGCGAGCCCACGCACGCCGCGACGAAACCGGTTCCCGCGAAGTGCAGGTCCGCGACGTCCACCGGTCCGATGGACCGCACGGCACGGTCGACCCGAACCGAGCGTCGGAGCTGCGAACCGTGGGAGGGCGCGACGACGTCGGTGTTGCGCGACTCGGTGCTGGCGTCGCCCTCGTCTCCGAGCACCACCGTCACGGCGTCGATCCCCTGGGCGCGCTCGGCGGCAACCAGCGCCTCGAGGTAGCGGTTCAATCCGCCCGCTCGCAGCGACGACGTCTCGAGCCCGACGTGGACGACCTTCATCGCGACCCGCCGAGGAGCTGCTCGTAGGCAGCGAGTGTTTGTTCCACCATGTGGTCCCAGGAGAACCGTCGCGCCGCTGCCGCCGCGACGGTGCCCATTGCTCGACACACGGCTCGGTCGCCGTCGAGCCGCTCGAGTGCGGCCGCGATTGCCGACACCTGTCCGGCGACGACGATGCCGCCTGGCCCGTCACCAGCGTCCTCACACAGCTCCGGCCCAACTCCTGTGTCGGTGCACACCACCGCGCAGCCGGTCGCGGCACCTTCGACCATTGACAAACCGAAGGACTCGTGTGCCGAGCACGAGAGCACGACGTCCGCGCCGTCGAGCTCGGACGCGACGTCGGGAACGTGTCCAGCGAGCACGACGCGACCCTCGGCACCGAGCCGATGCGCGAGCAGGCGCATGGCGTCGAGGTCGCCGGCTCCGAGCACGCGAAGCGTGCAGCGCGAGGTCGCCGCCACCCCTTGAATGGCGAGGGGCACGCCCTTGCGCTCGAAGTCGCCTGCCAGCACGATGACCTGGAGCGGCGACGTGGCGTCGCGCTCGCGCCGGTCCACGAACTCGAACCGCTCTGCGTCGAAGCCGTTCTCGATGAGCGTCGTTGGCGTCTCGGGGTAGCGAGCCGCGAGCGCGCGCTCGTCAGCCGACGACACGGCGGCCACCAGCCGCGTTCGGCCTGACGCCAGCGCCCAGCGCTCGAGGGCGAGGGCGAGCCGCCTGCGCAGCGAGGCAACCGCGCCGGCGACGCCCCGTCGACCTGGCGGCCTCAGACCCCCCTGGGCTGCAACGACCTCGGCGTGGCTCAGATGCATCGTCACGAGATCCGCGCGGGCGTGGGCCACCGCGCCGCAGGTGTGGACGAGATCGCACCGCCGGCGAACGGCGCGCAGCCGGATGCTCGCAATCGCGTCGAACGCAAGCAGCCGCGCGATGCTCGGTCTTGTCGGTATCGGGACCCTCGAGCGCCGGATGCCGTCTGGGAGCGTCTCGAGTCCGTCGCCCGCGACGACCTCCAGGTCGACGAACTGCGCCAGCCGCTCGAGCAGCCTCGCGCTCACGAGCTCCATGCCGCCGCGCCGGGGGTCAATCGAGTGCGCGACGTACGCGACGCGCGGGCGGCTCACGCGAGGAGGTCTCGGCGGCGTTCCCCCGGCCGGCGCCACGTCCAGCCCGCTACGGGGTCGATCGGCGCGACGGGCTCCATCTCGGGGGTCGGCTGCCCGAGGCTCACGTCGAGGTAGCCCAAGAAGAGCCAGATCAGCCAGCACACCGAGTAGAGGTCGCCGTTCGTCCACTGGAACAGCGTCGCCATCAGCATGCCGAGGCCGAACAGCGCGACGACGCTGTGTCGGACGACCGCCGCTCGGTAGGCGGTCTTGATCGCGTACCAGGCGATGAGGACGTAGCACGCCAGGCCCGCGATCCCGAAGGCGATCCCCATGTTCCCGGGGTCGAACTCCGTGCCCACGGTCCTCGATTTCGCGTATCGACCTGCGGCGAGCGTCACCGACCCGGTGCCGTGCCCGAGCGGGTTCTTGAACGCCTGGAGGATCCCGATCCTCGTGGCTCGAATGTGCCCAGGCAGCGACGAGCCCTGTCCGAACGGGCCGCTGATGCCCTTGACCACGTGGTTTGTCAACACCCCGGACGTGCCGCTGCCCCCGCCGGAGCCGAAGTGTCCGCCGAGGAAGACCAGGAGGAAGATCGCTCCTGCGCCGCCTGCGACGACGCCGATCGGACGGAGCCGGAGGCGTGCCGCGACCATGACGCCGATCGCGAGGCAGGTGAGGAAGATCGCGGTGCGCTCCGACTCGAACCACAGTGCGGTCGCGACGACGGCGATGCCCGCCAGGTGCACGGGAGGGGACATCCGCGTCGCCTTGCTGGACGCAAG
>DATBQT010000193.1:0-3421 GCA_036560685.1 Acidimicrobiales bacterium | reverse complement strand
GCTCACGTACCGCGCCGCGTGGCTCGCCGATCAGGGGAAGTTCACCCGCGAGTACGTGCCCTTCTTGTCGATGGCGAAGTACCACGCCACCGAGGTCGCCGTGAAGGCGTCGGGGCTGGCAGTGCAGCTGCTCGGCGCGGCGGGGTACATGGAAGACCACCCCACCGAGCTGTGGTACCGCGACGCGCGGCAGCTCACGATCGTCGAGGGGACGAGTCAGGTCCAGCTCGGTCTCATCGCGAGGGGCGTGCTCGCGCACGACCTGTGGTGGGACTGAGGCGGTGTCGTCGCTCGCGCCGACCATCAGCGAGCTGATCGAGGGACGGTCCTTGGGCGCCGACGGCGCGGCCGCAGCGCTCAGCGAGATCCTGTCGGGGAGCTGTGCGCCAGAACAGATCGCGGGCTTCCTGGTCGCAATGGCGGCGAAGGGCCCGACGATCGAGGAGCTGGTCGGACTGCTCGACGCGATGACGGTGCTCGGCGTGCGCCTGGAGCTCTCCGAGGAACTCCTTGACCGAGCCGTCGACGTCGTCGGCACCGGGGGAGACGGCTCCGGGTCGGTCAACGTGTCAACGATGGCGGCACTCGCCGTCGCGGGTGCCGGCGTCCCCGTCGTCAAGCACGGCAGCCGCAAGGCATCGTCCATGGTCGGCTCCGCCGACCTGCTCGAGGCGTTGGGTGTCACCATCGCACCGGGGCCGCCCGTCGTCGCGAGATGCGTGGAGGAGGCCGGATTCGGGTTCTGCTTCGCGCCTGCCTTTCACCCCGCCCTGGCCGCCGTCGCGCCCGTGCGCGTCGCGCTGGGGATCCGGACGATCTTCAACTACCTCGGCCCAATGGCCAATCCCGCACAGGTCCGTCACGCGCTCCTCGGGGTCTCCGACCCCGTCATGGTCGACGCGATGGCGGCAGTGATCGGCGAGCGCGGCGCGCGCCACGCGCTCGTGGTGCGCGGCGAGGACGGGCTCGACGAGATCACCGTCGCGGGCCGCACCCGCGTGGTGGAGGTGACGACGAGTGCGTCGGGCGACCTCGACCTGCGCGAGCAGTGGATCGACCCCACGTCGCACGGGATCGAGCGAAGTACGCCGGATGCGATCCGCGGCGGCGACGCGGCGGGCAACGCGGCCGCGACGAGGGCGGTCCTTGGCGGCGCCGTCGGACCCATTCGGGACGTCGTCGTGCTGAACGCCGCCGGCGCGCTGGTCGCGGCTGGTCGATGCAGCTCGATCGACGAAGGGCTCGCCGCAGCGCGAGAGAGCCTCGACAGCGGCGCGGCGGAACGCGTCCTTGGGCAGGTCGTGGAGCTCAGCGCTCGGCAGTGACCCGCGCACCCGTCGACGGGAAGAGCCGCGCAGCCCACGTCTCGTGCCACGCCACCGGCACCTCGGGGTCATGGGCCACAACGAGGCACCCGCCGAATCCGGCGCCGACGAGCCTGGCGCCGACCACGCCGGTGAGGGTGCGAACGGCGTCGCGGATCACCTCGACGCGCGACGTCGACACGTCGAAGTCGTCCCTCAGGCTCGCGTGCCCCTCGTCGATGATCGCGCCCAGCGCCTCGAGGTCCGCGCCTGCCAGCGCGGCGCGAGCGGCACGGACCCTGGCGCACTCGCCGACGACGTGGCGAGCGCGCCGCACGAGCAGCTCGTCGTCCAGCGCCGAGAGGTCGTCGATCGACGCACGGCCGAGCGGCCCGATCACCTGCGCGGCGGCCGCGCACTCCGCGCGCCGAGCGGCGTAGTCGGACGACGAGACGTCACGGCGCACGCCCGTGTCCACCACCGTGAGCCCGATGTTCTCGGGAACCAGAGGAGTCTCCACCGACAGGTCCGAGAAGTCGACGTCGACCGCGACGCCCTCCCGTGCACGGAGGACCACAAGCTGGTCAAGCAGTCCCACGTCGGCGCCCGCAGCCCGCTCGGCCCGTTGACACACGCGCGCCACGGACAGCGCGTCGCCCTCGAACCCGAGTGCGAGCGCGACCGCGACGGCGAAGGCCGCTGACGATGAGAGCCCGGCACCGACCGGCAGCTCGCTCGCCACCTCGAGGCGAGCGCCGTCGACGCCAGTCGCCGAGGCGAGCGCCGCAGCCAGCACGACGAACGGCGGGCCCGAAGGACGCGCGAGCGAGCACCTCGCTCGACCCAGCGCCGCCGACTCGACCTCGATGAATCCGCGATCACCTTCGCTTGCGATGACCGTCGTGCGCCATGGTGTGGCCACGCCGATCGAGCAGCCCTCGTTGTAGTCGGTGTGCTCCCCGATGAGCGTCACCCGGCCCGGCGAGCTTGCGACTCGCCCGGCCGACCGCACCCCGCCACGCTACGAGGCGTCACGAGTCGCACCGTCTTGGCCCGCCGAGAGCCCCGTGTCACGATGGACCGAGGGAGGCTGCATGCCAGGACCGCTGAGCGGGGTCAGGATCGTCGAGCTCGCTGGGATCGGGCCCGCTCCCTACGCGTGCATGCTGCTCGCCGACGCGGGTGCGGACGTGCTCCGGCTCGATCGGCCAGGGCCGCCACCGACCGAGGAGCCGCACTGGGACCTGCTCAATCGGTCGAGGCCCTCGGTCGCCATCGACCTCAAGCACCCCGACGCCCCCGGCGTCGTATTGGACCTCGTCTCATCCGCGGACGCGCTCATCGAGGGGATGCGCCCGGGTGTCGCCGAGCGACTCGGTCTCGGTCCTGGCCCGTGCCTCGAGCGCAACCCGCGACTCGTGTACGGGCGGATGACCGGCTGGGGCCAGGACGGGCCGCTCGCGAACGCGGTCGGCCACGACATCGACTACATCGCGGTGTCCGGGGCACTGCACGCCATCGGACGGGCCGGGGAGCGCCCGCTGCCGCCGATCAACCTGGTCGGGGACTTCGGCGGCGGCGGCATGCTGCTCGCGTTCGGCGTCGTCGCCGCCCTCTACGAGGCCCGGGGCTCTGGCTACGGCCAGGTGGTCGACGCGGCGATGACCGACGGCTCGGCGTCGCTCATGACGATGGCGCACTCGTTCCTCGCAGCCGGCCTCTCCTCCGAGGAGCGCGGCACGAACCTGCTCGACACCGGTGCGCACTTCTATGAGGTGTACGAGACCTCGGACGGCCGCTACGTGGCCGTCGGGGCGATCGAGCCCCGCTTCTACGCAGCCCTCCTCGAGGGGCTCGGCCTCGACGCAGGCGAGCTGCCGCGCCAGATGGACTCGTCGTCGTGGCCCCAGATGAAGGCGCGCTTCGCCGAGCTGTTCGCGCAGAGGTCACGCGACGAGTGGGAGGTGCACTTCGCGGGCACCGAGGCGTGCGTGGCGCCGGTGCTCTCGCCGCTCGAGGCCCCCGACCACGCGCACAACGCCGCGAGGGGCACCTTCGTCGAGGTCGCCGGTGTCCGCCAACCAGGCCCGGCCCCGCGGTTCTCGCGCACGCCGGGA
>DATBQT010000192.1:0-8966 GCA_036560685.1 Acidimicrobiales bacterium | reverse complement strand
CTTGGCCACGATCGGCGAGGCTCCATCAGGTCATATAAGGCGAAAATGCACGTCGGAGGGTGCCACCTCACGTCGAGCGCTACGCCGCGCCACGATCGCGATCCCAGCCAACCTCGATCCATGGCGGCGTTGGTAGCCTCCCGCGAGATGGTGCTTCGTGCGGATCGCGACGACGAGACGCGGTCCATCTCAGAGCTCTACACCGAGCTGACGTCCTACCTCGATGAGAGGTGGGGGCGGGCACGCCAGGCCTGGGTGTTCGGTGAGATCCAGAAGCTCTCGGACCACCGATCGGGCCACTGCTATCTCGACCTGGTCGACCCGAGTGTCTCGGGACGAGACGCGCCGACGCTCAAGGCCAAGTGCTGGCGCACGTCCTGGGCGCCGCTCAAGCTGGCGCTGTCTCGAGCTGGGCTCGAGCTCGCCGAGGGCACCGTGGTCAGGGTGCGGGGCTACGTCGACCTCTATGCACCACGGGGTGAGCTCGGCTTCATCATCACCGAACTCGACCTCGAGGCGCTGCAGCTCGCCGCGCTCGGCGAGCACGCCCGACGCAGGAAGGCGCTGATCGACAAGCTGGTGAAAGAGGAGCTCTTCGACGCGAACCGGGCGCTTGGCACGGTCGAGGTGCCCTTGCGCGTCGGGCTGGTTGCCTCCCGCGACACCGAGGGGTGCAACGACTTCCTCGGCGTCCTCGAGGGGTCCGGATTCGGCTTCCACGTCGTGTTGGTGCGAGCCGTCGTGCAGGGGGACCGAGCCGCCCGTGAGGTTGCGAAGGCCATAGGGACGTTGGGGACCGCCGAGGTCGATGTCATCTGTGTCGTCCGGGGCGGCGGCTCGCAGTCCGACCTGGCTGCCTTCGACGACGAGGCAGTCGCGAGGGCGATCGCCACGTCGGCGTGGCCGGTCCTCACCGGCGTCGGGCACACCGGTGACGTCTCGGTGGCGGACCTCATCGCGCACGAGAGCTTCAGGACGCCGACCGCGTGCGCGGCGTCGCTCGCCGGCGCCGTCAGAGCCTGGTATGCGACGCACGTCGGTGAGGCCTCGGCGCGCGTCGTCCGAGCCACGTCGAGCCTGCTCGACGAGCTCGATGCCGAGGTTGACCAGGTTCGCCGCCACCTCGTCGTGGTCGGCCGGCACCGTCTGCAGCGGGCAGATGACGCGCTCACGGCCACGGCGGCGACGATCGCGCGCGACGCCCCGCGCGGGTTGAGCCACGCCGGTGCGGCCATTGGCGTTGTAGCCAGGCGCATCGAGCCGCTCTCCCGCGGCTGCGTCGCTGCGACGACCGCCTCGCTCGCGGCTCGCCGCACCCTGCTCGCGGCGTACGACCCGCGTCGCCTCTTGGAGCGCGGCTGGTCCATCACGACCGACGAGGACGGTGGCGTGCTCCACGGCGTGGGCGGGCTCGCTGCGGGATCCGTCATCAAGACCCAGTTCGCCGACGGCGTGGCACGATCAACGGTGACCGACGTCGACGCTGGCGTCACCTGAGGAGGCCTCGTGAGCGACGTGACCAAGTTGACCTGGGAGGAGGCGAGCGACGAGCTCGACGGTATCGTCGCCTTCCTCGAGTCGTCCGAGGTCGACGTCGACCAGCTCGTGGTGAAGCTGCAACGGGCCGCCACGCTCGTCGAGGAGCTCGATCGCCGGCTTGTCGCGACCAGGACGCAGGTCGACGAGCTGCTCCCGCGGCTGGAGCGCGCCGCAGAGCGAGTCGACCCCGAGACCGGCGAGCTCTTCGAGCGCTGATGGGCGAGCTCTACTTCCGCCAGCTCCTCGCCGGTCGCGCCTTTGCGCCGAGCGACCCGATCGCGAGCCAGATGGTCAACTTCGCCTACGCGATCGGCGACGCCGAAACCCGCGAAGCGGTGCTCGTCGACCCGGCCTACGACACCGCCGGCCTCTTGGACCTGCTCGCCGAAGACGGGATGCGTTGCGTCGGTGCGATCGCGACGCACTACCACGCCGACCACGTCGGTGGCTCGCTGTTTGGTGTGACCATCGAGGGCATCGCGGCCCTGCTCGAGCACGTGGACGTGCCGGTGCACGTCCACGCCGAGGAGGCGCCGTGGATCGAACGGACGACGGGTGTGACCGACGCGCTCGTGCGCCACGACTCAGGCGACGTCGTCGACGTCGGCGGCGTCGCGATCGAGCTCGTGCACACTCCCGGCCACACCCCCGGGAGCCAGTGCCTGCTCGTCGACCGGCACTTCGTGACGGGCGACACGCTCTTCTTGGACGGGTGCGGACGAACCGACCTGCCCGGTTCGGACCCCGCGGCCATGTACGAGACGCTGACGAGGCGCCTCGCGGCGATCGAGGACACCGCGACCGTGTACCCGGGCCACCTCTACTCGCCCGAGCCCTTCTTGAGCATGGGCGAGGTCCGTGCACGCAACGCCGTGCTCGCCCCGCGGAGCCCCGACGAGTGGCTCGCGGTGTTCGGGCGATGACACCCGATCCCAAGGCGCCACTCGCCCGGGACGGCAGCGTGGTCGTCGTGGGTGCCGGGCTCGGGGGCCTGCGCTGTGCGGAGCACCTGCGGACGCTCGGCTTCGAGGGGTCGATCACGCTCGTCGGCGACGAGCCCCACCTTCCCTATGACCGCCCTCCGCTCACGAAGCAGCTGCTCGCGGGGACCTGGGACGAGCCTCGCATCGCCCTCGTGACCGCAGAGGTCCTTCGCGAGCGCTCGATCGATCTCGTCACGGGGGTCGCGGCCACGTCGCTCGACGTCGAGGGTCGTGCGGTCGCGCTCGCCGATGGCACCACCCTTTCTGGTGACGCGGTGGTGGTCGCGACCGGGGCGTCGCCTCGCTGGCTGGCGGGCACCGAGGGTGCGGCCGGCGTGCACGTCGTGCGGACGATCGCACAGGGCATGGCGCTCCGAGACGTGCTCGCCGAACTCCCTCCGGGTGGTCGGGTCGTCGTCATCGGCGGCGGGTTCATCGGCGCCGAGGTGGCCTCGACGGCGGCGTCGGAGCCGCGGCTGCGCGTGACCATGCTCGAGGCGCTGCCGGTTCCCCTCGGAACCGTCGTCGGTGACGAGGTGGGCGGGTGGATCGCGGCGCTGCACGAACGGGCGGGGATCGACGTGCGTGCCGGCGTGTCGATCTCGTCCGTCGAGCCGGCAGCGAGCGGGAGGGGTCCGAGCGTCGTGCTCGCGACGGGTGAGCGGTTCGACGCCGACGTCGTCGTCATGGCCGTCGGCGTGAGCCCGCAGACGGCATGGCTCGAGGGGTCCGGCCTCACCGTTGACAACGGCGTCGTGACCGACGCCTCCCTGTTCGCGGCGGACGGGGTCCTGGCCGTCGGTGATCTGGCCCGGTTCACCTGGCACCACGGCGGCACCACCGAGCAGGTGCGCATCGAACACTGGGAGGTCACCGCCCAGCTCGCCCTCTCCGCTGCGCACTCGCTCATGGCGGGACGCGCGAACGCACCCGAGGTGTCGCTCGTGCCCTACTTCTGGAGCGACCAGCACGGCCGGAAGATCCAGATGCTCGGCCACCCCTCGGGCAAGACCGACGACTCCGTCCTCGTCGCGGGGTCGCTCGACGAGGGGAGGTTCACGGTCCTCTATCACCGCTCGGGCCGCCTCACGGCGGTCCTGGGCCTCTCGAGCCCTCGCAACGTGATGATCTGCCGGGCGCTCGTCGACGCGGGCGCCCCCCTCGACGAGGGGCTCGCCCTGTTCGCCTAGGGCCGAGCGCGCCGCGCGAGGTCAGAAGGAGACGTCGGAGAGCCCTGGGATCGCACGGAGCGCCTGGGCCTTGGCGTTCGACCACGACGAACGCGCCGCCTCACGCTCGACCTCGGTCGTGTCGGGCGCGATCGTCCGTGAGGGCTGCCACGTCGCGGCGAGCGCAGCCTCGTCTTCGAGCACGCCGACTGCCAGCAGCGCGAGCAGGCCAGCACCGCGGGTGGTGGCCTCGAGCACCGGTGCCACCTCGATCGTGCGACCGGTCGCGTCGGCGAGCAGCTGCAGGAACGACGCGTTCGCCGTCATCCCCCCGTCCACGCGCAACGACCCGAGCTCGACGCCACCGTCGGCCTGGGCTGACTCGACGAGCTCGCGTGCCCGCTGGGCGATCCCCTCGAGCACGGCGCGCACGAGGTGTGCCTTGGTGGCGCCCCTCGTCAGTCCGAAGAACCCGCCCCTCGCGCCGAAGTCCCAGTCCGGCGTGCCGACGCCGAGCAGCGCGGGCACGAAGCGCACGCCGGCCGTGTCGGGCACTGACGCCGCCAGCCCGTCGGTGTCCGCCGCCGTGCCGACGAGCCCGAGGTCGTCGCGGAGCCACTCGACGCAGCTGCCGGCCGTGAGCATGACGGCCTCGATCCCCCACGTCGTGACGCGGTCGCGACGTCGCGCCACGATCGGAAAGCACCCCGCCGAGCCCTGTCGAGCGAAGGCCGGGCGATCGGCGAGGATCAGGTCCAGCATCCCTCCGGTTCCAAAGGTGCACTTGCCCTGTCCGGGCGCGACGCAGCCCTGTCCTGCGAGCGACGCCTGCTGGTCGCCCACGATCGCGGCGATCGCAGGGGCGCCGCGCAGCGCGCTCGCCGTGCCGACGACGCCCACGGTGTCGACGATCGTCCCGAGGAGCGAGGCGTCGAGCTCCAGGGCCTCGAGCACCGAGGCATCCCAGCCGCCGATGTCCTCGGCATGCACGAGGCCGGTCACACCGGCGTTGGTCGCGTCGGTGACGTGGAGCGTCCCGCCCGACAGCACCCAGGCGATCCAGGTGTCCACGGTCCCGAAGCGCAGTCGCCCACTCGAGACGAGGTCGGCGTCGGCGTGCTGGACGAGCCAGCGCAGCTTCGTCGCCGACGCGTTCGGTGCGAGGCGCAGGCCACTTGCCTGCAGCGTGAGGCAGTCGATGACCGTGCGGAGGTCCTGCCAGCCGATCGCCGGCCCCACGGGCTCGCCGGTCTGCGCGTCCCACACCACGGTCGTGGCGCGCTGGTTGGTGATGCCGACCGCTGCGACACCACCGGCCTCGGCGAGCGCGGCCTCGGACGTCGCGAGCACCGCCCGCGCGATCGCGCCCGCGTCGACCTCCACAATCCCTGGCGACGGCGTGCTCGGCAGCACCGCAACCTGGTGCACCGAGGTGACCGCGCCGTCCGGCGCGACGAGGCTTGCGCGCACCGAGCTCGTGCCGACGTCGACGACGAGGGCGCGGTCCGTCACGCGAGCCGGTCCTCGCCGAGGCCGAGGACGCCCGGGTTCAAGATGCCTTGGGGATCGAGCGCGTGCTTGAGCGAGGAGAGGACGTCGAAGGCCGGGCCGAGTGCGCGTCGGACGTGGCGCGCGCGATTGCGCCCGATCCCGTGGTGATGACTGAGCGACGCCCCCGCACCGAGTGCCGCGAGCGTCGCGGCATCCCACACCGCGCGGTAGTAGGCGTCGGGGTCCTCGGGTCGCCCGGCGAACGTGAAGTACAGGCACGCGCCGTCGAGGTAGGCGTGCGACTGGTGCACCGACGCGACGGTCGTCGCCTCGATCGATCGGATCGCGGCCACCACGGCGTCGTGGACGCGGCTCAGCGCCCCCCACGTCGCGGCGGTCTCGATCGTGTCGACGACGATCCCTCGCTCCCACAGCGGACCAAGCGCGCTCACGTCGTTGCGCCGCTCGAGCCACGCCGCGACGAGCGCGGCGTCCTCGACGGTCGCGGTGCGGCACTCGTCGTGGACGATCGCCATCGTCGCGTCGAGGAGCGCGCGGTCGGCCTCATCGAGGACGACGAGGACGCACCGCTCCACGCCGAAGCTGCGTGCGCTCTCCACCTCGTCGTAGAGACGGAGCACCGCAGGCGTGGCTCCGCGCTGCAGGATCCGCCGGCACGCCTCGAGCCCGTCCGCGAACGTCGTGAACGACCACGCGGCGCGTGCTTCCTCCGGCGCAAGGGGGTGGAGCACGAGCTCGACCTCGGTCACGATCCCGAGGGTGCCCTCAGAGCCGACGAACAGCTGGGTGAGGTCCGGACCAACGGCCTCGCGCGGCCCCGCGCCGCCGGTCGTGATCACGGACCCGTCGGCGAGCACGACCGTCAGCCCGCGGACGAGGTCCTCGATCTTTCCGTACCTCGTCGAGTACTGGCCTGCCCCACGGCAGGCGACCCATCCGCCCACGGTTGAGAGGTCCATGGACTGGGGGAAGTGGCCGAGCGTGCAACCCTGCGCGCGGAGCGCCGCTTCGAGTTCCGGACCGAAGGTGCCCGCCGCGACCCTCGCGCGCAGCGACGGCCGATCGAGCGCCAGCACGCCCGCGAGCCCGGTCAGCTCGATGACGACCGCGCCCGGGTCGGGCACCGCCCCGCCACAGACACCCGATCGGCCTCCTTGCGCCGTGACGGGGATGCCGGCCGCAGCACATGCCGCGACGGCTCGGGCGACCTCGTTCGTCGAGGTCGGCGAGACGACGATCGACGGCCTCGCCGGGAGCTCCCCATGCGCCGCCCACCCGATCGTGACAGGCCACCAGTCCCTCGAGTGGTCGTCGAGCGCGACGTCGTCGTCGCGCCAGGAGATCCCCGCGGTGTCGAGCGCGGCGATGACGCCGGCGACGTCGCCCGCACCCGCGGTCGTGCGCACGCGCGCGTGGCCGGGCTCTGCGCTGAGCCTCGTCGGCAGCTGCGGCTCGGTCACAGGACCTGTGACGGGCCCATGACGCCAGCCGCATCGAGCTCGTGCGCACAGCGCGCCCGGTATGCCGTGACCTCCGCGTCGATCCTCGCGTCGTCCCAGCCGAGCTCGTCCGCAACGATCCGCGCAGCACGCTCGGCAGCGTTGAAGGTCGCGCGAGCGTCGATGAGGTGGGCTCGTGTTCGCCGCTCGAGCAGGTCGGTGAGGGTCACGGCCAGCTCGCTGCGAGCCGCGAAGACGAGTTCGGCGCCGACGTAGGGAAGGCCGTCGATGAACGGCTCGAGGAGTGAGGGGTCGTGGGCCGCGACGCTGACGACGGCTGCGGCCTCCGTGCCGTATCGACGCGAGAGGCGTCCGGCGAGCAACGGGTCGATGCCGGGGACGACCGCCGGCCCGGCCGAAGACGGCGCTCCGAGCAGGCGCAACGAGCGCGTTCGGCACTTGGCGGTGCCCGGCAGCTGGCGCGCGACGGCGTTCACCGTGTGTTCGGCCATCAGCCGGTACGTCGTCCACTTCCCTCCGGTCACGTGGACGACGCCGTCGTCGGCGGTGCGCACGCGGTGGCGGCGCGAGAGGTCGGCCGTGCGCTCCGAGTGCGTGTGGCCGGGATCGTCGGCGAGAAGCGGTCGCAGCCCGGCCCACACCCCAGTCACGTCGGCGCGTGTCAGGTTCGCAGCCGTCACCGCGTTGACGGCGTCGAGCAGGTAGTCGACGTCCTCGGGGAGGCACAGTGGGTCGTCGAGCGATCCGACGTAGGCGGTGTCGGTCGTGCCGAGGTAGGTGTAGCCGGCGTCCTCCCACGGCACGACGAAGATGCTGCGTCGGTCCTTCCTGACCGGGATGACCGCGGCAGTCGTGCACGCGAGGCGTGACGCAGGCACGGTGACGTGGACACCCTTGGCGGGCGTGAGGGTCCGCGACGCCGCTCCCTCGTCGAGGGCCGTCACCTCGTCGGCCCAGACGCCAGTCGCGTTGACCACGACGCGCGCGGTCACGTCGAAGGGCACGGCGTCGTCGCCGGGGGCGACCGCGGTGACGCGCACGCCGTCGGCACGACCGTCGGCGCCGTGGCGGATCCCCACGACCCTGGCCCGCGTGGCGATCACCGCCCCGTACCGCACAGCGGCGGTCCTCGCCACGGCGAGGTCGATCCGTGCGTCGTCGCCCCTCGCGTCCCAGTAGAGAAAGCCGGCCACGAGCCGCGTGGTGTCCAGGCTCGGGAAGTCAGCGAGGACCTCGTCTTGGCGCAGCTTCTTGTGGCGCCGCCCGATGCGCATCCCGCCCGTCACGTCGTAGAGCCACAGCGCGGTCCGATACGAGCGGGCGACCGCCTTGGAGACGACGCCGTCGCGCCCGAACAGCGGGATCAGAAAGGGGAGCGGTCGGACGAGGTGGGGCGCGTTCTCCAAGAGCCGCTGGCGCTCATGCAGGTTCTCGTAGACGAGCCGAAGCTCGCGCTGCTGGAGGTACCGCAGTCCGCCGTGGGCCATCTTCGAGGACTTCGAGCTCGTGCCCTCCGCGAGGTCGCCCTGCTCCACGAGGGCGACGCGCAGGCCTCGGCTCGCTGCATCGAGCGCCGTGCCGACCCCGGTCATCCCACCACCGATGATGACGACGTCGAACGGGCCGGATCGCAGCGCACTCAGCTGATCCGCCCGCACCAGCCGTGTCACCGAGCCAGCCTGCCACAGCCGCAATTGCGTCCTTTTACGACGTGGCACTCTCGAGCACCCGACGCCCGCGTCGAGCCGATCTCTCGCCGCGGTGCGGCCGCCCGTTGCTTGCACCGGGACACGACGCACGTCTGCGGCGCCGACTGCGGCGCAGTATCTGGAGGGTGAGGTGCCACGGACGTGGCGTCACCGACCTCAGGGTGCTGCTGGCGCGCGATCCCCCTGCGGGGTGTTGGTCCTCAGGAGACTTTCACCGTGCGCGTCGCGGTCCCAAGCTGGCCGTAGGTGTCCTTCACCGTGAGCGTGACGGTCTCCTTCACGCCCCCCTTCGTGTAGACGTGGGTCGCCGAGGGCGTCGTGGTGATCGTCGGAGTCGACCCGTCTCCCCAGTTCCACGCGTAGCTGGCGATCGTCCCGCCCGGGAAGGGATCGAGCGCGACCGCCGTCCACTTGTGGGTGGTGGCGTGCGCGACCGAGAGCGGTCCGCTCAGCGTCACTCTGGGTCCTGTCTTTGCGAAGACGCCAAGGCCCACCGGCGTGCCAATGCCCGTCGGGCCGTCGTACCCCGAGAGCGCGTCGCATGCCCGGTCACCCGAGCTCGGTGCGGTGCCACTCGCCGGATAGGCGCAGTCG
>DATBQT010000191.1:0-2978 GCA_036560685.1 Acidimicrobiales bacterium | reverse complement strand
GTGTGCCCGCGTCCACCCTCCGCTTCTACGAAGAGAAGGGGCTGGTCACGTCGATAGGCCGCCGCGGCTTGCTGTCAACGGCCAGCAGGAATTGACCCACTACGGCCACGGCGAATTGACCCACCGCGGCTCTGCGCGGTGGGTCCCGTTCACGCGGGCTTGTCCTCCTTCGGGTCGGAGCGTTTCGATGTGGCGGGGCCGCGGTCACCAGGACCGCGAGTGACGAGGACGTCGGCGTGCTGAGCGAGTCGGTCGAGCAGTGCGGCGGTGAGCTTGTCGTCGACGAAGACGCGATTCCATTCGCTGAAGGCGAGGTTGCTGGTCATGATGGTGGCGCCGCGCTCGTGGCGCGTAGAGAGGACGTCGAAGAGGAGTTCTCCGCCGGCCTTCTCGAAGGGCACGAATCCGAGCTCATCGACAATGAGAAGTGCGACGCGACGAAGGCGCTCTTGCAGACGCGAGAGGGAGCGAGAGTCGCGGGCCTCGGTGAGAGCGCGGACCAGGTCGGAGGCGCGGTAGAACGACACGTGGTGACCGCGCTTGATCGCCTCGATGCCGAGCGCAGTGGCCAGATGGGTCTTGCCCGTGCCGACGGGGCCGAGCAGAACGACGTTACGGGCGGTGGGGATCCACGCGCAGCGCCCGAGCTCCTCGACGCGTGGGCGCTCGAGGCCGTGGGCGCGTTTCCAATCGAATTGGGCGAGGGTCTTTTGGGCGGGCAGTCTCGCGGCGTGAAGTCGCCTCTCGATGGCGCGCTCGGCCCGGGAGGCGAGCTCGGCGTCGAGCAGCGAGCGGAGGTATTGCAGCGGTGGCCACGCTTCGGCGAGCGCTTGCCGCGCGAGCGGATCGCAGTCGTGGCCGACGGTGGGCAACTTCAGGACGCGGGTCTGAGCGCGCACGGCGGCGAGCAGGATGTCGACGTCGGTCATGCTGAGGCCCTCAGCAGAAGCGCGTCGTAGCGGCTCAAGTCGGGCGCTTCGACCGTGTAGATCTGGAGCGCAGGGGGGACGTGTGTCGGCGCATCCTGGCGGGACGAGCGGTGCGGAGCGGTGACGAGCGAGCCATCGGCGATGGCCAGGTCGATGGCACGAGCGAGCGGCCGCCCGAAGCCTTCTCGGTCCGCGCGTTCCAGCCACGGTGCGAGGCGCCGGGCGGCCTCGATCTCGTCGGGTGAGTGCAAGGAGCGGAGCGCGTTCCAGAGAGCCGGCCACGGGTCGCCGAACTGTGCGACGAGCTCCGAGGCGACCTGTCGAAGGGCCTGCGATTTGCGCGAAAGCGGCAATAGCAGATGGCGATAGTCAATACTACGACCACCGAACGCAACTCGCCGATGGGATACGGTCTCGTCGCCGAGCGCGAGGGTGACCGTGTCGACGCCGACGAACACGTCGATGGTCTGCCCGCACCACGGGCTCGGGACGGAGTAGATGCCGCCGGCGATGGCCGTGGTGGCGTGGTGGCGGAGCCGGACGGCGCGGACATGCCGTCCGTCGAACGGCAGCGGGAGAGCCCGCAGCGCCGCTCGCTCGCGTCCCCACGCGTCGGCTCGCGACGCGTCCCGGTCGTGCTGCGCATCGAGGCGTCGCTGAAGCGCCCCGCTCATCTCCGCGAGCGATCCGCCTTGCGGCAGCGGCACCAGGTGCTGCCATCGAATGTGTCCGCCGCGGCGCTCGACCCCGCCCTTGTCGTGTCCTTCGCCGGGACGGCAGAATCGAGGCTCGAACGCGTAGTGCGCCGCCAGCGCTGCGAAGCGTGGCCGCAGCACGCGTGGAGCGCCCACCAACACCTTGCCCACCGCGGCGGTCAGGTTGTCATAGGCGACCGCGGCGACGACCCCGGCGAAGTGGGTGAACGCTGCGACGTGGGCCGCGAGAAACCAGGTCGTGTCCTGCTGCGCGCAGAGCATGGCGAAGTCGCGCCCCGAGTGCATCAAGCGCATCAAGAAGAGCCACGACTTCTGGCGGACCCCCGCGAGCTCCACCCAGACCTCGAAGAAGTCCACCTGCGCGACCTCTCCCGAGCCGTACACGAGCGGTACGGTGACCTCCCGCTCCGCGCTCCGAAACTCGGCCACCAGGCGGCGGACGGTGCGCTCGCTGGCCGTGTGCCCGGCTTCCCGCCATAGCTCCCAGAGGCGGGTCGCCGTCAGCCGCTGCTTGCCGGCCGTGAAGGACCGGCGTGACTGCCAGATCGACGCGGCCGCCTCTTCGATCGCGTCGCGCGCGGGCGTCGAGCGCGTGGGCAGTGACGACCTATCGATCGGGACCCTCTTGGCGCGTGCGTATCGTCGAATCGTGTTGCGGGAGAGGCCGAGCTCCCGGGCGATCTCTCGGATCGGAACGCCCTCCGCGTGCACCTTGTGCCGAATCACTGCGACCAAATCCATAGGCACCATCCCGGGCGAGTGACCCTCGCCCTGCGTTGGCCGTCCACCCGCTTCTCACGGGGTGGGTCAGCCTCTTGTGGCCGACCGACCCAGCACCCCCGCGATCGCCGCGAGGTGGGTCAGTTTCTGATGGCCGAGATGGATCAGTTTCTGATGGCCGCAGACAGGTCCTCGGCGCCATCTCGTCGGGGGCCGAAGACGACCTGCGCAAGGCCACCGAGCTCGCGTTCGACATGGTGGCGCATTACGGGATGAGCGAGCGCCTCGGTCCGGTGTTCTACGAGCACCGCACCGTGCACCCTTTCCTCGGCCGGGAGATCGCCGCCGAATCCGCGCCGAGCGACGCCACGGTTCACATGATCGAAGAAGAGGTGCGCCGCGTCCTCGCGGAGGCCCTTCAGACCACTCGGGCGACGCTCACCGCCCAGCGAGCCGCGCTCGAAGCGCTGGTGGCCGCGCTGCTCGAGCACGAGATGCTGGAGAAGGCGGAGCTCATCGGGCTCCTCGAAGGCCATCGAGCCGGCGCGAAGCCTTCGCCGGCCGTACCGCCCGCGGGCGCCACGTCGCCGGTGCCGATCGACAGCCAGAAGAC
>DATBQT010000190.1:0-9380 GCA_036560685.1 Acidimicrobiales bacterium | reverse complement strand
CGCCGTTGTGCACGAGTGGACGCGAGCACGGAGCGGCGAGGACTTTAGTCTCGGACCCATGAAGGCAACCGCCACTGCGACGAGCGCACGCGTGTTGCACCTCGACGATGCCTGAGCTCCCCGAGGTTCTGGCACTCTCGGAGCGACTCAATGATGCGATCGGCCACGCGCGGCTCGAAGGGATCGACGTGCTCGGCTTCTCAGGGCTGAAGACGGTCGCACCAGCCCCTGCGGACCTCGTCGGCACGGTGCTCGAGCGCGTGTCGAGTCGTGGCAAGTACCTTGTCTTCGACTTCGACGTCCCGGCGCGTGTGCTCGTCCATCTCGGCAACAGTGGCCGCGTCGACGTCGAGTGCCCACCGAAGTCGACTCGTCCCCGCGGATCGCTCACGCGCCTCACACTCGAGTCGTCGGCGCTGCTGGTTCGCGAGCACGGCACTGAGCGCCGCGCGGGCTTGTGGGTGCTGGGTGATGGCGACGCTGGACCGCTCGCGACCCTCGGCCCTGATCCCTTCGAGCCCGGGTTCGAGGAGCTCGTGCTGTACGGCGAGGACCGCCGCCACCTCCACGGCATGCTCCGTGACCAACGGACGGTCGCGGGGATCGGCCGCGGGTACGCCGACGACTCGCTGCATCGGGCCGGCCTGTCACCGTTCGCGTCGTTGTCGAGCCTCGACGAGTCGGCCCGATCGCACCTGCTCGCCAGCGTGCGAGCGGTGCTCAACGAGGCAATCGATCGCGAGCGCCAGCGCACCGGAGGGCTGTCGGCCGCATCGCTCGGCGACCGATTCGCCGTCCACCGTCGCGCCGGCATGCCGTGCCCTCAGTGCGCGCGGCGGCTCGAGCGGGTGTCGTACACGTCGCACGAGATCGTCTACTGCCCACGCTGCCAGACGAAGGGTCGCGTGCTCGCGGACCGTCGCATGTCGAGGCTGCTCAAGTGAGCGTCGTGCCGGTCGGCCGGGCCAGGGTGTTGACTCTGGTCGACGGATGGAGGACCCGTGCCGAGCAGTGCCGACGGTGAGATCGCCGACCCGACGCTGAACCCTGTCACGGCGGACCCTCCGACTCGCCCCGACTGGCCGACGTCCGAAGTGCTCGGACCGGCTGGCGGGGCCGAACCGCTGCCAGCCGACGGCGCGGGCTGGTATCCCTTCGGCAAATCGTCGAAGGTCGCGTGGTTCGACGGCGAAATCTGGTCCGGCGCGACCGCGACGGCACCCGGCCTCGGGCCCCCGCCACCTTGGCGGCGTCCACGCCACTCGATGGCGACGCTGCGGTGGCTCTGGGTGATGCTCGCGGGCCAGGCGCTGTGCATCCTGTCGGCGCTCCTCGCCGCAGCGACCGGCGTGAACGCGCTCGCCTGGACCTCGATCGTCGGCTTCGCCGTGTTCATGACCGGGTCGGTGCTCCTCGTGGACTGGCGTGTCCAGTTCCACGAGCTGCCTGGGCTTCGGCGACTCGTCGGCCTCGGGATCGCTGCCGGCGTCGTCGCGTCCGCCGTGTCGATCCCCATCGAGCTGGCGGCGGTGCATGGTTTGGGGATCGGGCCGGTGCTCTGGCTCAGCGGCCCCATCGAGGAGACCGCGAAGCTGCTCGTGCCGATCGCCCTGCTCGCGTGGGGCGTCGGCGCGCTCCGCGAGCCAAAGGCCGGCCTGTTCGTCGTCGTCGTCTCCGCGGCGACGTTCGGCGCGATCGAGGGCGCCGTCTGGGAGTCGCGTCGCTCCGACATCTGGCTGCATCTCGAGATGGCGATCGTCCGCCCGGGCGCCGAGCTCATCCACCCCTTCCTCACGGGGTTCGCCGCGGCGGTGATCTGGCTCGCGGCGAGAAGGGCGGGCCGGGTCGTCACACGCTCTGGCGTCCTCGCGTTCGCGTTGATCGTCGTGGTGCACTCCGTGCACGACGGCATCGCGACGTTGCTCCTTCTCCGCAAGGGCGAGAGGATCGGCATTCCCTCGGTGTACTCGCCGGGCGTCGCGATCACCCGTGGCGTCGCGAGTTGGCTGGTGCTGTTCCTCCAGGCCGTCGCCGTGTACGTCCTGCTACGCCACGCCGCGCGCGAGCTCGTCGGTCCCACGCACCTCGCAACGAGCCCACCGCAGTGGCGGCCGAGGATCAAGCCGTGGGGGCTCCGCCGCGGCGCGCGGGCACACGCCATCGCGACCAATCTCAATGCCCGGCGTTAATCTCGCCTGATGGACAGCGACACGGTCCCGCCGGGGCCAGACGAGCCCACCGGCGCGCAACCTCCCGGCTTCCCGATGCCGGCTCCGTCCTCCGGACCAGGCTTCCCGCCGCCAGTCGCCGGCGCACCAGTCGAGCTGCGACTCCCGCTTGTCAACAGCATGCCGCCCGGCCAGCGCCGCTGGACGATCGCCATCCGCATCCTGCTCGTGATCCCGCAGTTCATCGTGCTCGTGTTCGTAGGGATCGGCGCGTTCTTCGTCGCGATCTGCGCCTGGTTCGCTGCCCTCGTCACCGGCCGCGTGCCCGAGGGCATGGCCTCGTTCCTCACGTTCTACGTGTGCTGGTCGGTGCGCGTCTCGGCCTACCTGAACCTGCTCACCGACACGTATCCCCCGTTCTCGGGTGAGGACGACCCCGCGTACCCGGTCGGCCCGGCCTTCCCACAGCGAGGACCGCTGAACCGGCTGGCCGTCCTCTTCAGGCTGATCCTCGTCATCCCGGCCGGCTTCATCCAGGCGTTCATCGGGGCGGGCCTCGGCGCGCTGCTCCTGTTCTTCTGGATCGCGGCGCTCGTCCTCGGGCGCCTGCCGGACCCGCTCTACAGGGCGATTGGGACCTACGTGCGGTTCAACGCCCGGACCACCTCGTACCTCTTCATGCTCACCGGCGAGTACCCCTGGGGCTGGAAGGGCGAGCTCGACGGGCTGAGCGGCGTCGCCCCCGGCGTCGCCACCAGCGCCGGGACCGGCCAGGACTACTGGGCCCCGGTGTCCTCGGTCACCGCCGACGCGGTCCCCGACGTCGTCACGCGCTTCGACTTCCGGCTTGCCGGCTGGTCGATGGCGTGGATCTGGATCTTCCTCGTCATCGGCGTCATCTTCGACCTCTTCTACCGGAGGTAGCGGGCAAGGTCACGCCGTCGCGGCGCGGTCCTTTGCCACCTCGTCGTAGGCCTCGTAGTCCGACGCGGTGTCGTCGGCGAACTCGAACTCCATGAGGCCAGCCTCCGCCCACTTCGTGCGCAGGTGCCCGTCGTTCGCGTCGAGGAGCCCGAGCTTGCGCACGTTCGGCACCAGCTTGGCGAAGAAGGTCCGCTGGAAGACCGCGAACTGGTCCTTGTCCGCCTTCGAGGCCGCCGCCATGAGCGAGGGCATGACCGCGTCGACCGACGTGCCCATCCGCTCCCAGATCTCCGGCGTCGTCGAGCGGCTCCGGCTGCGCAGCGTGGCGTCCAGCAGGAACTCCTGGCGGTCCAAGAGCTCGGCGTCGGTCAGCTGCTGGTAGTACTCGGCGAGGCTGATGATCCCAAAGGCGACGTGTCGCGCCTCGTCCGACATGATGTAGCGCAGCAGCTTCTTCAGCAGCGGCTCGGTGGTCGCGCGAAGCATGGAACCGAACGCCGCTAGAGCGAGCGACTCGATCACGATCTGCATCCCCAGGTAGGCGATGTCCCACCGGCTGTCGCTGATGAGCGCGTCGATCTGCTCTTCGAGATACGGGCTCATCGGGTAGGCGTCGCCGAGCTTGGTGTGGAGGTACTTGGCGAAGACCTCGGTGTGGCGCGCCTCGTCCATGGTCTGGGTCGCGGCGTAGTACTTGGCGTCGATCCACGGGACCGTCTCGGTGATCTTGGCGGCGACCATCATCGCTCCCTGCTCGCCGTGCATGAACTGGCTGAGCGAGGCCTTGAGCGACTCGATGCCGAGCTGGGTGAACTCCTTCTCACCCCAGTTCGCGAGCGGCGATCCGGGCTCGGTGGCAGCGGCGCGGGCGAGCTCGACGGTCAGGTTCTGCTGCGGGGAGGTGCGGATCAGCTGCTCGGGGTCCACCTCGGTCGACCAGTCGAGATCAGTGACCGAGCTCCACTGCGACGACATCGCCTTGTTGTAGAGGGTCACGAGCTGGTCACGGCTTCGGTCGTAGTTCCACAGGAACACGCGCTGGGCGTTGTCGGTGATCAGCTTGATCGCGGCGTCCCGCTCCTCGCGCTGCGGCACCGGCGGGACCTTCGTCTCGGTCATGCGCACACCCTCCAGGCTGGAACCGCAGGTCGCGGCGAGCGACACCAGCGGATCGCTTGAGAGTACTCACGGCCGCCGAGGTGGCCAGATCGCTCGCCCTCCTATGTACCTTGACAGGTATGTACCTGTTCAGGTACCTTCATCACCGTGGACGCGGTGCTGCACGCCTTGTCGGACGAGAGCCGCCGGACCGTGCTCGAGGCCCTGCGAGACCACCCGGCGACCGTCAACGAGCTGGCCGCGCTGCTCCCGATCGCGAGGCCCGGCGTGTCTCGGCACCTTCGGGTCCTCCGCGAGGCGGGCCTGGTGGACGTTCGCAAGGAGGCGCAGTGGCGCGTCTACAGCCTGCGGCCAGCGCCACTCGCCGAGCTCGACGAGTGGCTCGATCGCTATCGGGCGCTGTGGGGCCAGCGCATGGACGCGCTGCACACCGAGGTCGCACGAGGAAGACACCAGCGAAGGAGCACTGCATGACGACCGACCATGATCCCGACACCGCGCTGCGGTCCAGCATCCGCGCCATCGACGCCAGCCGTGGCGCCGTGCGGATGGAGGACGTCTATGACACCGACGTCGACGACCTGTGGTCGGCGCTCACCGAGCCCGACCGGCTCGCGCGATGGCTCGCCACCGTCGACGGCGACCTGCGCGCCGGGGGCACCATCCGCGCGCGCTTCACGAGCAGCTGGGACGGTCCGGGGCGGATCGACGTCTGCGAGCCGCCGGCGCGCCTCCTCGTCACGATGGAGCCGGGTGCGCCCGACGAGACGGTCATCGAGGCCGTGCTCACGCCGATGGGCGAGCGGACGCGGCTGGTCATCGAGGAGCGGGGCCTCCCACTCGACGCGGTCGCCGCGCACGGCGCGGGGTGGCAGGCGCACGTGGAGAACCTGGCGCAGCACCTAGGCGGCGTCGAGCTCGCCGAGTGGAAGCCCCGCTGGACCCAGCTCACCCCCGAGTACGAGGAGCGTGCCCGGGACCTGCCGGCCCCCGAAGCGTGAGCCGCCACGCCGCGCCCCAAGAAGCCGTCGGCAACGGGCACGACCGCGCCCGATCCATCACGACGAGGAAGACCGAGCGGCTTCGGCGCTGCCCGCGGCGTACCAGCGGGCAAGTCGCTCGAGTCCCTCGCGCACCGAGATCACGGGCGACCACCGAAGCGCGGCCTGCACCTCGCGCTGGTCGAACCAGTGCGCCAGCGAGAGCTGGCGTGCGCTGAAGTAGGTCAGTGGCGGCTCTGGTCCGCGCCAGACGAGGTCCAGCACGCGCCCGGCGCGGGCCGCGAGCGGCGCCGTGATGGACGGGGGCGGCGTCGTGATCCCGGCGCAGCGAAGGATCCCGCCCACGAGCTCTGCGAGCGGACGCGGGTCGTTGCCGGTCACCACCCATGCCCGTCCTTGCGCCTCGCTGCCATGCTCGGCACGGTCCAGCGCCGCCACGAGCGACGCTGCGGCGTCATCCACGTAGGTGGTGTCGATGAGCGCGCGGCCGTGGTCGGGAAGCCGCAGGCGCCCAGCCTTGGCACGCTGGACGATGCGGTCGACCAGCTGGGTGTCGCCCGGTCCCCACACAAGATGCGGGCGGATCACCACGGTCGGCACGAGCGAGCGCGCCAGCACGTGGCGCTCGGCGATCGCCTTGGTCGCGACGTAGGCGTCAGCACCGTCATAGCTCGCCGGGCACGTGCCCTCGCCCACGGCCGGGGCGTCCGCGAAGGCGACCGACGGCGACGAGACGTGCACGAACCGGCCGCACCGCTGTGCCGCCTCCGTCGCGTGCTGGGTGCCGAGGACGTTGACGTCGTAGGCGTCCTGGTACCGCGGGCGGGGACTCACGAGGGCGGCGAGGTGCACGACGGCCTCGTGTCCGGCGGCAGCCGCGAGCACCGCCTCGCGGTCCCGCACGTCGCCGAGCACCTCTCGGGCGTCGAGGTGCGAGCTCGTGCGCTGGAAGCAGGTGACGTCGTCGTCGCGGTCCAGCAGCCGCTCGACCGTCGCGCGGCCAAGGAGGCTCGACGCCCCCGTCACGAGGACCCTCATGGGCTCATCGTCCTGCGAGGTATGCGGCCACCCCTGCTTGCAGCGTGGTCCGGTCGACCTTGGACTGGTGTCGGTGGTCGAGGGGAAGCGAGCCGGACAACACCGCAGCGACGCGGTGCGCGGAGCCCTCGCGCACCCGCTCGGCGGTGCTCTCGTCGGACAGCGACAGCGCCCCGTGCTCGTGCACCACGATGCACACGACCTCGGCGCCCTTTGGCCCGACGCCGACGGCGGCGACGTCACGGCCAAGGTGCGCCGCGATCGGTCCCTCGACGGCGACGCTCGCCAGTGGTCCCCCTGCGGTGTTGAGCACGTGCGCGAGGCGCCCCAGGTGGAAGAGCCGGCCGCCCTCGAGGTAGCCCACGTCCCCGGTTCGGTGGAACCGCACGCCGTCCACCCACTGCTCGCTGCGGCGTGTGCCGCGCCAGTCACCGTCGTAGCCGTCGAACATCCACGGCGCGCTCACGAGGAGCTCGCCCCACCCCGCGCCGTCGGGGACCTCTCGCGTGGCGTCATCGAGCGCCGCGATCCTCACCCGGCACCCGGGTACCGCAGCTCCCGTGGAGTACCCACCTAGGGAACCGGTCGCGTCGAAGTCGGTGCCGTCGGTCACCGGCAGGCACTCGGTCATCCCGTACGGCGTGCGCACCTCGGCGCCGGTCACCATCGCGACCGAATGGGCGAGTGCTGGCGCGATCGGTGCGCCCGCGAGCATGACGAGGTCGAGCGCCACGCGTCGCCCACGCGCGGTCGCCACGATCTGGCGCGCCGCAGCCGGCGAGAGCCACGCCGCGCTGACCGGCGCCATCGCGAGGGCGCCTCGCAGCTCGTCGAACCCGAGCTTCGCAGGCTGGTCCACCTCGAAGTCGGGTCGGACGCAGGTCATGCCCAGCACGGGCGCGAGCAGCATGAACGGCCCGAACGACGTGGTGAAGACGCCGCCAGGCGAGAGCCCGAGCGACTGCAGGGCGGGTCGGAGCGCGGACAGCGCCTCGTGGGTGTAGCGAACGGGCTTCGCCGGGCCCGTCGACCCGGACGTGTGGACCACGGCAGCGACCTCCCCCGCCGAGCGCGCCGTCGTCGTAGCCACAGGATCAGGTTGCGCCCTGCGCAGGTCGACGACACCCTTCGATGCGACGAAGCCCGCGCGCCGGGCGCCCGGGGCCATCCCCAACACCGCCGCGGCTGCAAGCGTGCGGGGCGTGCCGACGACGAACCGTGGCGCGGCGGCACGCACGAGGCGGCGAAGCTGGCCGACGCCCGCTGACGCGTCGGCGACCACCGGGACACCGCCGGCCCTCCAGATCGCGAGGGCGGCGACAAGCAGCTCGCGTCCCGGGGGGACGAGCACCGAGACGCGGTCGCCGCCGGACAGGCCAGCTGCCACGAGCGCTCGCGAGGCGGTCTCGGAGCGGATGGCGAGCTCACGCCACGTCAAGGCGCCGTCCGGCCCGACGTACAGCGTGTTGGTGTCGTCTCGGTGCTCGTCGAGCGTCGCGAGCACGGACTCGTCGTCCTCTGCGCCCCGCTCGAGGCGGCCTGCAGTTACATCTGCTGTGACGAGCGCGAGCCAGTCGCCCACGATGGCCCCGATGGGCTCGTCCAGGGGCACGTAGTGGCCGGCGCCTGCGAAGCGCTGCACGTCGGCGCGAGGTGCTCGAGCGCGCAGGTCTCGCAAGAAGCGGTCGTTGAAGACGGGATCGCGACCCCCCCACAGCAGCAGCACGGGGCCACAGAACGCCTCGAGCGCTGCAGCGCTCGAGGCGAGCGAGTCGAACGAGGGATCGGACGCCGACACGGGGATGTCGTCCACGAACGTGGCGATGGCCGAGCGTCGCTCGCTCGTGCGGTACGGCGCACGAAGCGCCTCGCGGTGGCGGCGGTCGGTCATGCGCGCGGCGCCGGAGACGAACGCCGGCGTGCGGCGGCACGCGAGG
Organism: Acidimicrobiales bacterium; assembly: GCA_036560685.1. Taxonomy (GTDB): domain Bacteria; phylum Actinomycetota; class Acidimicrobiia; order Acidimicrobiales; family RAAP-2; genus Palsa-459. Next base: position 1,193 of record DATBQT010000190.1, on the reverse strand, counting down.
TCCGTGACACGACGAGCGACGGCGATGAGAGGCGGGACGCGCACGCCGTCGGGCTTGGCGACCGCGGTGTTCGCGAGGACGAGCGCCGCCACGTCGAGGCGCGCCGTCGCCCCGACGGCGACAGGGCCCCCCCAGTCGTGCGCCGCGAGGACAAGCGGGCCAGTGGCCTCCTGGCGACAGAAGCTGACCAGCTCGTCCACGCGGTCGACGAGCCGTCGCGGGCCGGTGCGCTCGGAGTAGCCCATGTTCGTCTGGTCGACCGCGATCACGCGCCATGCGGGTGCGAGTGTGGTCAGCACGTCGCGCCAGAGGTATCCCCACGAGGGGTTCCCGTGGACGCACACGATCGTGCCGAGTGCACCGTCGCCGGTGTCGAGCACGTGCCAGTCGACGACGTCGCCGTTCGGCGACTTGACCAGCACCCGACGCGACCACGACGGGTCGAGGCCCCATGCGTGCAGCTGCTCTGCGGTCGGCGAGAGCGGCTCCGCGACGGATCGGGGAGTTGGCATTCCTGGCGTCGTGCTTACCAGAGCAGTTCAGTGACGGCGCAGTTGAGGCCAGAGCCGATGCCCATCAGGAGCACACGGTCGCCCTCGGAGAGCTCGCCGGCAACAGAGGAGAGTGCGAACGGCACCGCGGCCGGGCCGATGTTGCCGAAGCGCGGGTAGGTGAGCGGCACTCGGCTCTGATCGATCTCGAGGAGCTCGCACAGCCTCGACGTGTGCACCGCGGAGACCTGGTGCATGACGTACCGGTCCATGGTCGTCCAGTCCCATCCCTCGGCCAAGGCTGCCTGACCGGTCTCGAGGGCCAGGTCGAGGCCGCCCTTCAAGAGCCCGGCGGTGTCGGTCTTCATCGTGTCGAGGTCACCGACGCACAGCTCATGGTGCTGCGTCGCTGCCCGAGAGACGCCGCCGATCAGCCGGTGGGCGCCCTCGCGCTGCGGCCCCATGACCATCGCGGCGGCACCCGACCCGAGCGTCAGCGAGGCGAACTGCTCGAACACGTCCGACAGCGTGGTCGTGCGCTGGGCGAGTCGGTCGATCGTCGTGAGCTGCGTCTGGCGACTCCCCTCACCGTCGACGATCAGGACGTTGCGCGCCTGGCCCGACTCGATCGCCATCGCGGCGACGTTCATGGCGTTGACGAAGCCAAGGCAGGCGTTGCCCAGGTCGAAGTTCGTGCACGTC
>DATBQT010000189.1:0-3400 GCA_036560685.1 Acidimicrobiales bacterium | reverse complement strand
CGCGGTGAGCGACTCGTCCGGTCCGTCGACGCGTGCCCGCAGGTCGGTGCTCTCGTCGCTGTCGACGAACAGCACCTTGCCCGTCACCCTGTCGAGCGACCTGATCATCCGCCCGACGACCTGGCGGCCGTCCGGCGCGCCGATCACCCCGGGCAGCGTGAAGCAAGTGACGACGTCGTAGGACCCCTTCAGCTCCTCGAGCTTCTCGGTGAGGTCCCCCACGACCACGTCGTCGGGGGCGAGCTCGAGGAACGAGGTGCCGACGTCGGCGGCGCGCGGGTCGTGCTCGACGCCACGGACCCGATGCCCGAACCGCTTCATCTCGCCCACGAACCAGCCGAGGCTGGATCCAACGTCGAGGAAGTCGGCGTCGGCGGTGACCTCGTGGCCACCTTGCTCCAGGAATCGGAGCATGCGGATGAGCCGGTCGGCGCAGTTCGCCGTCACGACCCAGCCCGTCTCCACCTCAGGAGCCGGGATCGGCTGGGCGAGCACGCGCCCGCCCTGCCCTGACGGGCTCATCTCCCAGAGCCTGCGCTGGAGCGGGGTCTCGGTGCTGAGCCAGGTGCGATGCACGAGCAACGTGTCGTCGCCGCGGGCGATCGCCGCCGCGACGCGGTGGTGGCCGTCGATCACCTGGTAGAGGGGGCTGCCCGCGATCTTGGCGACGAGGATGTTGTCCTCGAACGGCGACGAGCTGGAGTAGGTGACCCTCGGGGACCCTTCGAGCGCCCACTCGATGAAGTTCCTCGTGACGTCGAGGATCTCGTCGTCGGTGCGGACGCCGAAGAAGCTCCCCGAGGCCCTGACCACGTCGTGGCTGAACTCGTAGTACCTCGAGGAGCGAAGCTCGTCGTCGGACAGGTCCCTGCCTGCCGCCATGCGGAGCAGCTCGACGTGCGGGCTCTGGTCCATCGGCGTCGACCCATAGCGCAGCGTGCCGAGTGCCGCGGCGAACGCGGACGCATCCGAGCCGCCTTGGCCCCCCATGAGCACGCGGCTCGCGTCGACCTCCCGAAGCCCGGGCCGGTGGCGAATGTGCTGGCGAATGGACTTCGCATACGGGACGACTCTGCTGGCGCGGACCGCGAGCGACGGCTGTCCACCTGCACCACCCTCAGCGGAGTGCGAGAGCGCGAGCGTGTAGCAGAAGACCTTGCGATGCGCCGATCGGGCGCGACGGATGGACTCGTCTACGGCGCGGGCGCGCCAACTCTCGAAAGACCGATACTGCATCGAAGGCTCCCCCGCCTTTCCTTGCGGAGGCTAGCATTTGTGCGAAATTTGAGCGATCGCGCAAGGGCGCGGGGCCAGGGGCGGTGGCGCTGTGCGCACGCTCTCAGCGCGACGAACTACATCGATGGAAGCGTCCGCGGCTCCCCGGCACGTGCCACGAGCCGCGTGGTCACAGGTCCTCCGCGTCGCGGCGGGGGTCGCCGCTCGCCGCCCCGTCGATCGATGACGGCGCCGTCGGTTGGTCGCTGGCGCCGGCCACCATGGATCCCGAGTCGAGGAACCCCGGCGTCATCCCGGGCCGACGGTACTGGCGGACGACGGAGGGCAGCACGACGCACGCAACAGCGGCCTGGCTGATGAGGAAGCCGACGCCCGCCCCGGTGATCCCTAGATGCCCGAGGAGCACCGCCGTAAGTGAGAGCGAGATCGTCGCGATGCTGACCTGGACGATCAGGACTCTGCGGACTCTGCGCGCAAGGCGGGCGAACGTGACGTAGAGGACGTTGACCGCCATGAACGGCAGCGCCAGCGCGACCGCTTGCAGCAGCCTGGTGCCGTGGTTCGCGTAGGACGTGCCGAGGATCCGAAGGAAGTACGGCGCGCCTACGAGGAGCACGACCATGCTGGGCGTGAGGATGAGGGCTGCAAGCCGCACGGCCCTGCGGACCGTCGCGCCGGCGGTTGCGGGACGGGCGCTCGCCTCCACGATCACCGAGGTCGCGAAGCTGAACAGGAGCAGGTCGAACGACGTGCCGGCGATCCAGGGCGTCTGGAAGTACGCGGCCGACACGCGGCCGAGCTGGCCGTAGATCAAGAGGGCGGGAACCGTCGCCATCGCAGTGAACGCGATCCCGCCGACGTACTCGCCGAGCACGACCGAGCCGATGACCTTGCGCTCAGGGAGCACGGAGCGGCCGACGAAGCGTCGCTCGTGGGCGGGGAGGACCCTCTTGAAGAGGTAGTAGTTGACCGGGATGACGCAGGCGACGACCGGGAGGATCCAGGCGTTGAAGACGCCGGTGCGCGGTGCAACCACAGCGAACAGGAACAGCAGCGCGACCTTGCCAATCGAGAAGGACGTGTTCTCCACCGGCACCCAGAACGTCTTGCGGAATCCCACGAGCGCCGCGTCCTCGATGGTGAACACGGCCCACAGGACGACGCCGACCACGAACACGAGCGGCGAGATCAGACCCGAGGTGAGGTACGAGTGGTGCCCGGTCACGGCGAGGAACACGACGCTGCCAACGACCGCGATCGAGATGCTCGCGAGGTAGCCCGTCCGAAGCACCCTGCCTGCCTGGTCGCCCGCCGCGAAGAGGAGGCGAGGAAAGACGGTCCCCAGATTGAGCAAGGCGAAGTTCGCGACCAACGTCATCGCCGCGATCTCCGCGACGCCGTAGCCGACGTACGACTTGCGGTAGAGGTGGGCTGCGACGGCCCAGAACGCCACGCCAAGGACCGCTCCAGTGACGTTGGAGGTCAGAAGCGCGAACGTGCTGTGCGTGAACCGGTCGCCCTGGGCGTCCGGCATCGAGGTCTCACTCGTCATGTCCTGGATCCCGATCCTGCGATCTCCCGCCTTGGCGCCGCGGTCCGGGGTGCCGAGACGACGAGTGCGCCGCCCCGTACCGAACGAGGGGCGCCGGCGTCAGCTGCGGCAGGTCGCGAGGACGTCGTCGACACCAGCACAAGGTAACGCCAGCCCGTGCGCCGGTCGCGCTCCCCGCGTGGCTCGACGATTGGCGGCGCTGCCCGCACGCAACCGCCGCGCGCGGCCCTTCACGAGGACCGAGGCGTGGCGCTACAAGTTGAACGCCGACGCCATGCTCGTCGCTGACGTGGCTCCACCGAGCTCCGCGACTCCCAAGAGGTCCTCGGAGGTCTTCAACAGCGAGTAGTGGCTGAAGGAGGTCCCGACCGAGGTGCCTGGCTTCACCGAGGGTGCAACGACGATCGCGACGACGTGGCAGCTCTGGTCTGAGAGGTGGCTCGCGCAGTTCTCACCGGCGCTCGAGGGCTCTCCTTCGTCCCAGACGACAAAGACAACCGTGTTGTGGTGCTTGTACACAGCGGTGCCGGTCAGCAGCGGCAACCACTTCTTGAGCCAGTTGTCGCCTGTCGAGATCGAGCAGTCGTGCATGTCGCTGCACAGATTCGGCGT
>DATBQT010000188.1:0-9865 GCA_036560685.1 Acidimicrobiales bacterium | reverse complement strand
CCCGGCACCGTGATGAGGTCCGTGATGCCGCGCACGCCCTGGAGCAGGACCTCGTCGGCCATGCGGAACGCGTCGAGCATCGACGTCTGGGCGGTCGAGACCGTGAGCAGGCGGTCGTTCGGGATGACGATGAGCGTGTCGACCTTGTCCTTCAGCAACTGGATGCCCTTGTCGGCCTGCGTGGCCCGGCGCTTCCCCTCGAAGCTGAACGGCCGGGTCACGACCCCGATGGTCAGCGCCCCGAGGCCCTTGGCGACCTCGGCGACCACCGGCGCGCCGCCGGTACCCGTCCCGCCGCCCTCGCCTGCGGTGATGAAGACCATGTCGGAGCCCTTGAGGGCCTCTTCGATCTCGCCCTTGTGCTCCTCGGCGGCCAGGCGCCCCACCTCGGGGTCAGAGCCCGCGCCGAGCCCCCGGGTCAGCTGTCGGCCGATGTCCAGCTTCAGGTCGGCGTCGCTCATGAGCAGCGCCTGGGCGTCGGTGTTCGCAGAGATGAACTCGACGTTGCGCAGCTGGGACTCGATCATCCGGTTGACGGCGTTGACCCCGCCTCCTCCGACCCCGAACACCTTGATGACAGCGAGGTAGTTCCCCTGACCCCCAATGGTCATCGTTCGTCCATCCTTTGTGCGCCCCGCCAGAAGTAGGCGTCGGGGTAGGCCAGAGGGCCTATGGGGTTCAGGCTACGGGGGTGACCGTCCAGTGGCAAGGATGGTCGGTGCGCTGACGTCTGGCCCTACGGGCCGGAGACCGTCATCGCCTGCGGCACGCTCACGTCAACGACGTCGCCGACGTGCAGGGTGGTCCTCGCGATCACCGCGGCGACGTCCTCGTACTTCGCGCTGAGGTCCGTTGCAGGACCCAAGATGAACGTGACCGGGGTGGTGAGGTGCAGCGTCACCCAGCCGTCCGTGCCGACCTGGACGACGGCGACCTGCGCGGCGAACGCCCGCGGCAGCGTCGAGGCGACCTGGAGGCCCGGCACCGCGGTCGCCGGCAGCGCGCCAGCGGCGGGGTCGCCTGCGGGCAGGGCGTACTCGAGGCGCGGCAGCGCCGCGTGCGCGGCCGCCGGCCCGAGCCGGCGCCCCGTGACGTCGACGAGCACGAGGGTCCCTGCGTGGGTCTGGATCGTGGCGACCGGCGTGCGCTCGGTCACGCGCACGTCGACGGTGTGCGGCCAGCTCGAGGTGACCGAGACGGACTCGATCCACGGGAACGCGGCGGCGATCTCCTGCTGGATCGCGCCGGCGTTCACCGAGAGCATGGGCGGCGCGCCCGAGAGCCCCGCCACCTTGGCGATCTGCGCGGCGGTCTCGTGGTGCTCGCCGCCGATGATGATCCTCGTCGCTGCGAAGTACCTCGAGTGCAGCACCGCGTACGCGCCGAAGCCGAGCGCGCCGAGCACGACAACGGCGATGACCGACACGAGCACCCACCGTCGTGTGCGGCGGCGTTTCGTGTGCGACGGCGTCATCGCTCGCCTCGGAACCCAACGCGCACGACCTCGGTCGCGAGCGCGACGCCGGTCGCGGACCTGACGTGCTCGGCGACGAGGTCGATGAGCGCCGCGACGTCGTCGGCGCTCCCGCCCGCGTCGGCCTGGATGAAGTTCGCGTGCTTGTCGGAGACGACGGCGGTGCCGTGCCGCCGTCCCTTGTCGCCGACTGCCTCGACGAGCCGGCCGGCGTGGTCGCCGGGAGGGTTCTGGAAGATCGAGCCGGCGTTCGCGCCGCCTGGCTGGTGCTCGCGCCGCCACCGGACGACGTCGGCGATCACCCGCTTGGACTCGGCGGCGTCGCCGCGGGTGAGGGCGAACGTCGCGAAGGTGACGACCTCGCATGGACGGAGCGACGAGTGTCGGTAGGAGAGGTCGAGCGCGTCAGCGGCGCGCACGGTGGCGGACCCCGTCGCGAGATCGACGACCTCGGCCGACACCAGCGACGCCGCCGTCTCGTCGCCGTGGCCGCCGGCGTTCATCCGCACGGCGCCCCCGACCGACCCGGGGACCCCGACCGCCCACTCGAGGCCGCGAAGCCCCAGCTCGGCGAGCCGCCGCGCGAGCACCGGGAGCGGGACCGCTCCCCCGGCGCGCACCTGCACGGTCCCGTTCGTGGCCTCTATCGGCTCGCCGATCGCCTCGAAGTCGCCGGTGAGCGCGACGGCGACGCCGTCGAACCCCGCATCGGACACGAGCAGGTTCGAGCCGCGTCCGACGACGAGGACGTCGACGGGCTCGCCCATGAGCGCCTTCGCGAGCGCGTCGAGCTCGGCTGGGGTGGTCGCCTCGACGAGCACGGCGGCGGTCCCGCCCACCCGGTACGTCGTGCGCGCGCCGAGCGGCGCGTCGCGCTGTGCGAGGGCACCGAGCGCCGCGGCGACGCGCTCGACGGTCACCGTCCCGCCTCGCGCAGCTCGTCGGCGAGCGTCGTGAGGTCGCCCGCGCCCATCGTCAAGAGCAGGTCGCCAGGCGCCAGCAGCGCGGCGACCTCGCCCGCCACGTCGCTGCGGTCCTTCACGTAGCGGACCTGCGGGGCATCGGGCGCGGCGGCGACGGCGTCGGCGACGAGCCTGCCGGTCACCCCGGGGATGGGCGGCTCGCCCGCCGCGTAGACGTCGGTGACCACGAGGATGTCCACCCCGTCGAACGCACCCGCGAAGCCGCCGGACACTGCCGCGGTCCTCGTGTAGCGGTGGGGCTGGAAGACCGCGACGATCCTCGGCCATCCCCCGGCGCGCGCGGCCGACACGGTGGCGGCGACCTCGGCGGGCAGGTGCGCGTAGTCGTCCACGACCGTCGCGCCGAGCACGTCGCCGCGGAACTCGAAGCGACGTGGCACCCCGGCGAACCTGCCGAGCGCGTCGACGACGTGGTCGGGCGCGACCCCGCGGGTGAGCGCGACCGCCGCGGCGAGCGCGGCGTTCGAGACGTTGTGGTGCCCGGGCGCACCCACGCGAAGCTCGAGGACCCCACCTGCGTGCGTGAGCGTGAACCGCGACGTGGACCGCTCGAGCACGACGCCCGAGATCGAGAAGTCGTCGGTCGAGGCGCGGCCGACGCGCAGGGCACCGACCTCGTCACCGAGCGACGCCGCCCCGGGGTCGTCCGCGTTCACGATCCTCGTCGTCGATCGCGCCATGAGCGCGCCGAACGCGTCGCGCAGCGCCTCGAGGCTCCCGTAGTGGTCGAGGTGGTCGGCCTCGACGTTGGTCACCGCGACCAGCGTCGGCGCGAGCTGCGCGAACGCGCCGTAGCTCTCGTCGGCCTCCAGGACGAGCTCGTCGCCCTCACCGAGGTGCGCGTTGGCGCCGAGCCCCGCGACGTCGGCGCCGAGCAGCCACGACGGCGAGCGGTCCGCGACCGCCAAGACGAGCGCGAGCATCGACGACGTCGTCGTCTTGCCGTGCGTGCCGGTGACGGCGAGCGTCGATCGCAGCGAGGTGACCGCCGCGAGCATGTCGGCCCTCGAGGCGAGCGTGATCCCCCTCGCGACCGCGGCCTGGCACTCGACGTTGTCGGGCGGCACCGCCGGCGAGGCCGTGACCAGGTCGGCGCCGTCGACGTGCGACGCGTCGTGGCCGACGGCCACGGTGACCCCGACCGAGCCGAGCGACGACGCCACGGCCGACGAGGCGAGGTCCGAGCCCGTGACGGTGTGCCCGAGCGCGACGAGCACGCGCGCGAGCCCGCTCATGCCGGCACCCCCGATCCCCACGACATGGATGCGGCGCGGTCGGGTGAGGTCGATGGGCTCAGCGGGCATGGCGCAGCACCACCTGTGCGACGCGCTGGGCTGCGTCGGGGTGCGAGAGCGAGCGCGCAGCCGCGGACATCCGCGACCGCGCCGCCTCGTCGGCGAGGAGGGTCGTGAGCACGTCGTCGAGGCGCTGTGCGCTGAGCTCGGCGTCGACGAGGACGGCGGCGGCACCCGCTCGTTCGAGGACCGCGGCGTTCGCCGCCTGGTGGTCCCCAGGGGCGCCCGGGAGGGCCACGAGGACCGACGGCATCCCGGTCGCGCACAGCTCCGACACCGTGTTCGCGCCCGCGCGGCACACCGCGACGTCGCTTGCCGCCCACACGTCGGCCATGTTCGACTCGAAGCCGACCACGCGCCACCGGTCGTCTGCGATCCCCGAGGCGCGCTTGGCATCGTCGACCATGGGGAGGTCGCGGCGACCCGTCACGTGGTACAGCGTGGCAGCCTCGCGGTCGCTCCAGCGTGCAGCGAGCTCGCACACCGCCCGGTTGATCGAGCTGGCGCCGATCGACCCGGACATCACTGCAACAACGGGGCCGCCTGGCTCGAGCCCGAGACGCGCCCGCGCCGCTGCTCGCTCCTCGTCGCTTCGCGTCACCGCGGCGATCTCGTCTCTGATGGGCACGCCGGTGACGACCGCTCGCCGCTCGTCGGGGACCGGGAAGGCAGCCGCGATGCCGACCGCGAACCGACCAAGCACCCGATGCGCGAGGCCCGGCGTCGCGTCGAGCTCCACGAGCACGAGCGGGCGCCCGGTGACGATGGCACCAACCGAAGCGGCGAACGCGGCGTAGCCGCCGACTGAGACGACCGCGCGCGGCCTTCGACGCGCGACCAGTGCCACGCCACGGACGAGCGCTGCGGCGAGTCCCGCGACCGCCCCGAGGTTCTGGGCGATCGAGCGCAACGAGAAGGAGCGACGCAGCCCCCTGCCCGGCAGCAAGACGAGCTCGACGCCGAGGTCACTGAGCAGCACGCCGTCCTGGCCGCGGCTCGACCCGACGACGACGAGCTCGCTGCGCTCGACGCCGGCGGCGACGAGCGCGTCGGCGATCGCCCGGATCGGGAAGACGTGGCCCCCCGTCCCACCACCGGTGAGGACGATGGGACGGCTCACCTGTGGCGCTTGGTCGTGCGGGCGCCGCGACCGCCGTGCGTCGCGGGCCGCGACGCGCCGCGGGAGACGGCGATGCGCTGACTCGGTGCGGGCCCGACGACGCGCAGCGGTGCGCGTCGGGGGGCGCCAGAGCGCCGCGCGATCCCGACGAGGAAGCCGACGGCCGCCATGTCGATCACGAGAGAGGTCCCGCCGAACGAGATGAACGGCAACGGGATCCCCGTGATGGGCAGGATCCCGATGGCCGCGCCGACGTTCACGATCGTCTCGGCGCCGAGCCACGCGGAGATCCCCACGGCGCAGAGCTGGCCGAATCGGTCCGGCGCGTTGCGTGCGACGCGCAGGCCCAGCAGCACGAGCGCGACCAGCAGGCCGAGTACCAAGAGCGTGCCAAGCAGGCCCAGTTCCTCGCCGATGATCGAGAAGATGAAGTCGGTGTGCGGGTTAGGCAGGAGCCCCCACTTCTCCCTCGAGTTGCCGAGTCCAAGGCCGAAGAGGTGCCCCGCGCCGAGGCCGGTCTTCGACTGCAGGAGCTGGTAGCCCGTGCCGGCGGGGTCTGCCTGCGGGTTGAGGAAACTGAGCAGTCGCGCGCGCCGGTACGGCATCGCGATCGCCGCGCAGGCTGCACCGAGTGCGAGGAGCAAGACGGTGAAGGCCACCGCGCGGCCGGGGGCGCCCGCGGCGACCACGATCGCGAGCGCTATGGCGATCACGACGGCTGCCGTGCCCATGTCGGGCTGTGCGAGCACGAGCACGGCCATGAGCGCGGTCACCACCGCGATAGGACGGAGCACTCGCCCCCACTCGGTCTCGGTCCGTTCGCGAAGGGCGATGACGTGCGCGGCGTAGAGGCACAGTGCGAGCTTTGCGATCTCGGAGGGCTGGATCCGCAGGATCCCGACGCCGAGCCATCGTGAGGCGCCAAACGAGCTGGTCCCGATCCCCGGGGCGAGCACGGCGACCAGCAACCCAATCGCGCCGAGCGCGAGAAGGGTCGACAGCCGGCGGACCGTCTTCGTCTCTAAGCGCGCCGCCGCGACGAACGCCGCGGCACCCACCACCATCCAGAGGCACTCGCGAATCGCGATCGCCCACGCCGAGCCGTAGTACGAGATCGAGACGACGGAGCTCGCCGAGCCGACCATGATCAGCCCGATGACGCAGAGCGTGGCCAGCACCCCGGTGAGCCACGGTCCCAGCGAGGTCGCCGCCGCCGGCGAGGACGCGCGCTTCGGGGCGCGCTTCGGCACGCGCTTCGGCGTGCGCTTCGTGGCGCGCGCAGGCGCCGAGAACCGTCGGGCGTGCGCGATCGCCATCTAGAGCAGCCCCTTGTGCTTGACGAAGTCGCCGATGAACGCGCCGAGCCCCAGCGCGGCGAAGAGGCCGGCCAGGATCCAGAAGCGGATGAGCACGGTCGTCTCAGGCCAACCGAGCATCTCGAAGTGATGGTGGATCGGCGCGATGCGGAACACGCGATGGTGGAACAGCCGGAAGCTGATCACCTGGATGATGACCGAGAGGGTCTCGATCACGAAGAGCCCGCCGATCACGACCAGCAGCAGGTCGATGTTCAACAGCAGGCACAGACCCGCGAGCCCTGCACCGATCGACAGGGAGCCGGTGTCGCCCATGATGATCTTCGCCGGGGCGGCGTTCCACCACAGGAACCCGAGACAGCCGCCGACGAGTGCGACCGACACGATCGCGAGGTCGAGGGCCGTTGCGGGGGAGCGTCCCGGCGGGATGTAGATGCCGGGGTGGCGGATCTCCCAGTAGCCGATGATCGCCAGCACGCTGAAGCAGAACGTCGACGACCCCGCTGCGAGACCGTCGAGCCCGTCGGTGAGGTTCACCGCATTCGACGTCCCCACTACGACGACGACGGCGAAGAGGATCCACAGCGCAGGAGGGATGTGCCATCCAGGCGCGCTGTAGCGGGTCAGCGAGAGCGTCAGGGACGCGCCGGCCCACTTCCACGCGGCGATCGCGAACCCGAGCGCGATGAGCACCTGTCCTGCGAACTTGCCCCGTTTGTTGAGGCCCAGGTTTCGCGCGTTGCGCACACTCACGAGGTCGTCGACGAAGCCGAGGAGCGCGTAGGCGACGACGACCGCGAGCACGAGCACGCCGCTGCGCGTGAATGTCCGATAGCCACCGACGTGGCCCAAGAGGTACCCGATGATCGCGGCGCCCACGATGAGGATGCCGCCCATCGTCGGCGTGCCCGCCTTCCAGGTGTGCGACGCGGGTCCGTCCTCTCGGATCTGCTGGCCGATCCCTTTCTTCCGCTCGTAGCCGATGAGCACGGGGGTCAGCAGGATCGCGACGAACAGCCCGACGGCTCCTGCCTCCATGATGCTCAGCACGACAGCCCCTTCGCGGAGAGCGCGGCCCCGGCGACCTCGCGGTCGTCCAGCGGCACGAGGGTGCCGGCGATCTCCTGGGCGGTCTCGTGGCCCTTCCCCGCGATGAGGACCACGTCGTCGCTCGAGGCCGACTCGATCGCCTCGGCGATCGCCGCGACCCGGTCTATCTGACGACGCAGGCGCGCGGGCCCGGTCGCGCCCGCGACGATCGCATCGAGGATGGCCTCCGGGTCCTCGCTACGCGGGTTGTCAGAGGTCACGATCACCTCGTCGGCGAGCTCGGAGGCGACACGGCCCATCTCGGGACGCTTGTCCGCGTCACGGTCGCCGCCGCATCCGAAGACGACGATCAGCCGCGCGGAGGGGTCCAGCGCACGCAGGTCACCGAGCACCTGTTGGAGGGCGGCGGGCGTGTGGGCGTAGTCGACGAGGACCCTCGGCGCACCGCTCCCGACGGCCTCGAGGCGTCCGGGGACCGGCGGCACGAGTGACAGCGCGATCGCCGCCTCGGCGTCGTCCACGCCGAGCACGCTCGCGGCGCTGAGCGCGAGCAGCGAGTCGATCACGTTGACGTGCCCGGTGAGGCCGGTCGTTACGGGGTGGTCGCGCCAACGGAACGACGTACGCCCGAGTCCCACCTCCACACTCGACGCATCGGACGACGAGACCTCGACGGTGGGGACCGCGTGGCGTGCCGCCAGTCGTCGGCCCCACTCGTCGTCGACGCACACGACCGCGGCGGCGGCTCGCGCGGGCTCGAACAGTCCCGCCTTGGCCTCGAAGTAGGCGTCCATGGTCCCGTGGTAGTCGAGGTGCTCGTGGCTGAGGTTCGTGAAGACCGCCACGTCGAAGCGCAGCCCGTCGACGCGGCCCTGGTCGAGCGCGTGGCTCGAGACCTCCATCGCGACGGCGCCGGGGCGCCCGGTCGCCGTGGCACGATCGGCGATCTCGCGCAGCTCGCGGTGCAGGTCCGGCGGGGCGGGCGTCGTTCGCTGCCCCGAGAGCGTGCCGATGGACGCGGCGGCGTAGCCCGCCTCGGAGAGGATGCCCTGGACGAGCCAGGCGACCGTCGTCTTGCCATTGGTCCCCGTGACGCCCGTGAGCGAGAGCTCGGACGCAGGGTCGCCGACGATCGCCGACGACAGCGACGCGAGCGTCCCTCGGATCGCCTCGGGGCTCACGCGCACGAGGATCGGCGCGCGCGGCTCGGTCGCAGCGACGACGCACACCGCGCCTCGGGCGAGCGCGTCGTCCACGAAGGCGTCGCCCGACGTGGTCGTCCCCGGGACGCACACGAACACCGACCCGGCCCGACACCGCCTCGAGTCGAGCTCCACGGTGCTCACCGGCACCGCCGCCTGCTCGGGACTGAGGTTCGCGTCGACGCCAGCGGCAGCCAGCAGGGAGCCGAGCGACGTCACGTCACGTCCTGGAGGAACGACACCGATCCTCCGGTGATCACCGGCCCCCTCGTCGAAGGCACCCCGTATCGGTGCAGGGCGTAGTTCATGACCCTCGCAAAGACTGGTGCAGCGACGGATCCCCCGTAGATCACCGGCGTCGGACGTTGGATGACGACAATCATGGAGAGCACCGGGTGCAGCGCAGGGGCGTAGCCGACGAAGGTCGCGTTGTAGGCGCCGGGGATGTACGCAGCACGTCCAGGGTACGGGATCTGGGCGGTCCCGGTCTTGCCGGCGATCGTGTAGCCCGACACTGCGGCCTGGGTGCCCGTACCCCCGCGGACGACCTGGATGAGCATCTGGCTCAGCTCACTGGCGACGGTCGGGGTGAGCGCGGTGCGAGCGACCGACGGAGTGCTCCTCACGACCGAGCCGTCGATGCCGATCTTCGCGCGGACGAGCGACGGCGAGACGAAGGTGCCGCCGTTCGCGATCGTGTTGTAGGCGTCGAGGACCTGGATCGGCGTCACCGCGTCCTCCTGGCCGATCGGAAGCGCCGCGACGTCGGTCGGCGAGAACCCGTTGGCGTTCATGAGCAGCCCCGTCGACTCACCGGGGAACGCGAGCCCCGTGGGCTGGCCGAAGCCGAGGCGCTGCACGCCCGCGAGGAGGCCCGACTCCCCCAACCTGCTCGAGATCTCGTAGGTGCCGATGTTGGACGAGTACTCGAGGATCTGGGTCGTGGAGTAGTGGAGAAGGCCGTGCTGCTCGGCGTCGTGAAAGACGTGCCCGTCGATCACCACCTGGTCGGGGACGCTGAACATCGTCTTGGGCGTGATGACGCCGGCAAGCAGCCCGGCGGAGAACGGGACGATCTTGAACACGCTGCCCGGCTCGTAGGTCTGGGTGACGCCCAGGTTGTTCTGCGACTCGTAGACGTTCGGGATCCCCGTCGGGGTGGGCCAGACCGCCGGCGAGGGCAGCGAGGCGTCGTGCTCGCCCAGGTTCACGAGGCTTGCCATCGAGAGGATCTGGCCCGTGTGGGTGTCGAGCACGATCGCAGTGCCCGTCAGGCCGTGCGCGTTGACGAGCTCGGTGCCGAGCGCCTGCTCTGTCACGAACTGGAGGGGCGCGTCGATCGAGAGCTCGAGCCCGGTGCCGGGGACGGGACGGTGCAGCACCGTCACGTGGGACGTCGGAAGGCTCACGCCGTAGGGAGACTCG
>DATBQT010000187.1:0-7545 GCA_036560685.1 Acidimicrobiales bacterium | reverse complement strand
CCTGCAAGATCTCGGCCGGGGCCAGCGTCGCGTCCACGTCCAGCGCGGCGTCGCGGTGCATTCGCAGCACGTTGATCATCGGCTCGGCGTTCTCCGCGAAGCCCTCGTGGGGTCCCATGCGACCGGCGGTTCGCGCGCTGGTGACGTAGGCGTGGCCCGTCATGAGCGCGGTGATCGCACCTGCCCAGGCGCGGCCCTCGTCCGAGTCGTACGGGAGCCCCGACGCCATCAGGAGCGCGCCGAGGTTCGCGTAGCCGAGCCCGAGCTGGCGGAACTTGACCGAGTTCTCGCCGATCTTCTTCGTCGGGTAGTCCGCGTTGCCCACGAGGATCTCCTGGGCCGTGAAGACGACCTCGACGGCGGCGTTGAAGCCGTCGACGTCGAAGCGGCCGTCGTGCTCGAGGAACGCGAGGAGGTTCAGGCTCGCGAGGTTGCAGGCCGAGTTGTCGATGTGCATGTACTCGCTGCACGGGTTCGAGGCGTTGATCCGAGCCGTGTTGGCCGCCGTGTGCCAGTCGTTGATGGTCGTGTCGAACTGCAGGCCCGGGTCCGCGCACTCCCATGCCGCGCGCGCGATCTGTCGCCACAGGTCCCTCGCGCGCACCGTCGAGATGACCGCGCCGTCGGTGCGAGCGACGAGCTCCCACTCTCGGTCGTCGAGCACCGCCTGCATGAACTCGTCGGACACCCGGACGGAGTTGTTCGCGTTCTGGTACTGGATCGAGTGGATGTCCTTGCCGTCGAGGTCCATGTCGAACCCGGCGTCGCGAAGCACGCGCGCCTTGCGCTCCTCGTTGGCCTTGCACCAGACGAACTCTTCGATGTCAGGGTGGTCGGCGTCGAGGATCACCATCTTCGCGGCTCGCCGCGTCTTGCCACCCGACTTGATCGTGCCTGCCGACGCGTCCGCGCCGCGCATGAAGCTCACCGGGCCGGACGCGGTGCCGCCACCGGCGAGTGGCTCCTGGCTGGCACGGATGCGAGAGAGGTTGACGCCCGCGCCCGAGCCGCCCTTGAAGATGGTGCCTTCCTCGGTGTACCAGTTGAGGATCGAGTCCATCTTGTCGTTCACCGACAGGATGAAGCAGGCGCTCGCCTGCTGGGGCACGTCGCGGACGCCGATGTTGAACCAGACCGGTGAGTTGAACGCGGCCTTCTGGTGGACGATCAGGTGCTTCAGCTCGCTTCGGAAGGTGTCCGCCTCGACGTCGTCGACGAAGTAGCCGTCCTTGATCCCCCACTCGCAGATCGTGTCGACGATGCGGTCGGCAACCTGGCGCAGGGACGTCTCTCGCTCGTCGGTGCCGAGGGTGCCGCGGAAGTACTTCTGCGAGAGGATGTTGGTCGCGTTGACGCTCCACGTGGATGGCACCTCGACGCCGAGCTGCTCGAATGCGATCGTGTTGTCACGGAAGTTGGTGATGCGCGCGTCGCGGCGCTCCCAGGTCACCTCGTCGTAGGGATGGACACCCTCGGTGGTGAAGTGCCGTCGGAGTCCGATGCCGACCCTCTGCTCAGCGATAGCCATCCCCGTGTCTCCTTCGTCCGTGGTGTCGAGTGCTACGTCGTTCGCGCCTTGCAACGGTCCCGCTGCCGCGGCCCGGGATCGTAGTTCCCGGCCCAAGCCACAAGATGTTGTGGTTCCCCCATCTCCCGCCGCTAGATGCAGTGGTAACTACAGCACGGTAACTACCAACGTGTCAATGGTTATTTTAGTCGTCAGGCGCTGGATTCCGCCCTCTCCAGCCCTCCCGTTGGCGCCCCACCGCGATGATCGCCCGGGGCCTCTCTCGCCAGCCAGGACCACCCCTCGACCCCTGGGAGCGAGGTCCCAGGGTCGGCGTCAGTAGCGTCTCGCGGCGTGGAGCGCCTCGTCGCCGTCGACGCGGGCACCACCAGCGTCCGCGCCCTGGCCGTCGACACAGACGGCCGCGTCGTCGACGTCGTGCAGCGCGAGCTCACCCAGTCGTTCCCCTCCCCCGGTCGCGTCGAGCACGACGCCACAGAGATCCTCGAGCTCGTCGACGCGACGCTGTCCGAGCTTGCCGCCCGCCTGCACGACGCGGGCGACGACGTCAGCGCCGTGGGCGTGACCAACCAGCGCGAGACCACCGTTGCGATCGATCGCGACAACGGCGCGGTGCTCGCACCTGCGATCGTCTGGCAAGACCGTCGCACAGCCGAGGCGTGCGCGGCGCTCGAGCGCGACGGTTCTGCGGACCTGGTCCGGGCGCGCACCGGACTCACGGTCGATCCCTACTTCTCTGCGACGAAGATGCGCTGGCTGCTCGAGCACGGCGCGCTCGACGGCGCCCGGGAGCCCGCCCTGTGCACCGTCGACGCGCTCGTGGTCTGGCACCTGACGGGCGGACCCGATGGCGGGACCTACGCGACGGACCCGTCGAACGCGTCGAGGACGATGCTCTACGACCTCGATCGCGGGGACTGGAGCGACGAGCTGTGCGACCTGTTCGGCGTGCCCCGTCAGATGCTCGCGTCGATCCGACCGTCCTGCGGGTCGATGGGGACGATCGCGCGCGGCGCGGTCGCGAGCCTCGAGGGCGTCCACGTGGCGGGCGTGCTCGGTGACCAGCAGGCGGCGCTCTTCGGGCAGCGCTGCCTGCGTCCCGGCATGGTGAAGGCGACCTACGGCACGGGTGCCTTCCTGCTCGCGAACGCCGGGGCTGACAGGCCACCGGCGGTCGACGGCCTCGTGACGTGCGTCGCGTGGGACCTGGGCGACCACGGGGACCGCGACTTCGCCATCGAGGGGTCCGCGTTCGTCGCGGGCGCGGCGATCCAGTGGCTCAGAGACGAGCTCGGCCTCCTCGAGCGCTCGAGCGAACTCGGCGCGCTCGCAGCAAGCGTCGCGGACGCGAACGGGCTCGCGTTCGTCCCCGCGCTCGCCGGGCTCGGGAGCCCGTGGTGGGATCCCGGCGCGCGCGGCGCGTTGACCGGCATCTCGAGAGGGGCGACCGCCGCGCACGTGGCTCGCGCCGTGGTCGAGTCGCTGTGCTTCCAGGGACGCGCCATGCTCGACGCGATGCGCGACGGTGGCGCCGCACTCGACGAGGTCCGCGTCGACGGCGGTGCCGCTGCCATGGACCTGCTGTGCCAGATGCTCGCCGACGCGGCGCGGCTCGTCGTCCGGCGTCCGTTGTCGATCGAGGCGACGGCGATCGGGGCCGCGACGATCGCCGGCGTCGCCGTCGGTGCGTGCTCGATCGGGAGGCTCTTCGATTCCTGGCAGGCCGACGCGTCGTTTGCCCCCGCGGAGTCACCGATGCTCGACGCCGCCTACGTGGCGTGGCTCGACGCGGTCGGGCGCGCCCGCGCCCTCGGTGATCAGCCCGGGCGCGAGACGTACTCGTCGGTGTAGGCGCGCCCCGACAGCGTCGCGATCTGCGCCATGAGCCGATCGGTGAACGCCCGCAGCGCCTCGCGCTCGCCCAGGCGCTCGACGTCGTCGCGCGACATCGACATCGGCTCGCCGAACGCCACGGTCACGCGCTTGAAGGCCCGCGGGAGCCTCGAGCCGATCGGCTGGACGTCCGTGGTCCCCGAGATGCCGACCGGGACGACGACCACGCCGCAGTCGAGCGAGAGCCGCGCCACGCCGGTTCGCCCGCGGTGCGTGCAGCCGTCGTCGGCGCGCGTGCCCTCGGGGTACATCGCGATCAGCCGACCCTCGGCGAGCACCACGCGGGCCGTGGCCAGGGCGCGCTCCGAGGTCGAGCCGCCCCCGCGGTTGATCGGGATCTGGCCGAGTGCCGAGAAGAACCACCTCGTGCGCCACGAGTCGAAGTACTCCGCCTTGGCGAGGTAGGTCACGCGCCGCCTGACGGTGACCGGCAGGAAGATCGAGTCACAGAAGCTCTGGTGGTTCGCGGCCAGGATCGCCGCACCGCTCGAGGGCACCCGGTGGCGGCCCGGTGTGCGGAGCTTGTAGGCAACGAACAGCAGCGGCGTGAGGACGACCTTGAGCAACCAGTAGGCCACGGCCGCAACGTACTTGGGTCCCACCTCGCGCGCCGAGGTCCTGTCGTGCCGCGTCGCGGCTCAGTAACCTCCGATCCGACCTGGGAGGCCACGATGGTGACTGCGTACGAGGCGACGGTGCGCCACACGGGACTGTCGTTCGGCGAGTCGCCCCGATGGCACGACGGGCGGCTGTGGTTCAGCGACTTCTACCGGCGCGGCATCTACTCGCTGGGCGATGATGGCGAGCGCGTCGAACACGACGTCGACCTCCAGCCGTCCGGACTCGGCTGGATGCAGCACGGCACGCTGCTCGCGGTCTCGATGATCGACCGCACCGTCATCGCGATCTCGCCCGACGGCACCGTGCCCCCCCATGCGGACATCCACGAGCACTGCGGCTACTGGGCCAACGACATGGTCGTGGCGCAAGACGGCACCGCCTACGTCGGCAACTTCGGCTTCCAGCTCGACACCTGGGTCGAAGAGCACGGCGCCGAGGCGTTGCTCGGCGAGCCCGGGCCCCCTCGGACCAACCTCGTCGTGGTCGCCCCGGACGGCTCGGTTCGCCAGGTCGTCGCTGACCTCGCCTTCCCGAACGGCATGGTGCTCAGCGAGGACGGTGCGACGCTCGTCGTCGCCGAGACGATGGGCCAGCGCCTGACGGCGTTCGACGTCGCCGCCGACGGCACGCTCTCGGGGCGTCGCACGTTCGCCCAGCTCGAGCTCGTCTTCTGCGACGGCATCTGCCTCGACGCCGAGGGACAGGTCTGGGTCGCCAACGCGGCGGCGCGCGAGTGCCTGCGGGTGGCCGACGGCGGCGAGGTGACCGCGCGGCTGTCGACGGAGAAGGTCAGCTACGCGTGCATGCTCGGCGGCGAGGACCGTCGCACGCTGTACGCGATCACCGCACCCACGTCGGTCGCGTCGGTCATCTCCACGAAGCGCGAGGGCCAGATCGAGGTCGCCGTCGTCGACGTGCCGGGAGCCGGTCGCCCCTAGCGATCCCGAGTCGCCGCGCTGCCGCGCAGCGCGGCCAGCCCCTCGATGGGCGCGCGTGGGTCGAAGACGGCCCACGTCGCCCCGGCGTCCTCGAGCTGATCGAGGAGCACCGCGGTCGCGTCCTCGTCGAAATGGCCGTCGCGCAGTGGCGTCGGACCGGCCCAGCTCACCGTCGCCACCTTCGCCGCGGCAGCCACGTCAGCGGGGGTGGCCGCCCAGAGGTTGAGCGTGCAGCCGAGCTCGACGGCGATCGCGCGGGTCGCCGGCGCGCCGGCGCCGATCCACACCTCCATGCCCTCGTCTTGGAGCACGCCCGCGATCGACCGCATCGAGGCACGACGAACGTCAGGCAGCGGGAAGTCGACGCCGTAGGCGAGGTTCTCCTCGCGCGACAGCGCGTCGCCCGTCCCCAGCGCGGCGATGACGCGGTCGCCCGCCACCGCCCGCAGCGCGCGGAACTGGCCGAGTGAGACCGCCTCTGTCACGAGGCCGACGCGCGCGACCAGGGTCCCGACGACGAGCGCCTGGGTGCGCACCGCCACGGCGGTGAGGACCTCGAAGGGCGCGAGCGCCGGTCGCTCCGGCGAGCCCATCGGCCAGAGGTGGTCGTAGGCGAAGACCCCGTCGAGCCCCGCCGCCATGGCGCGTGCGCCCGCCGCGAGGGCGTCGGCAGGGTCGTCGCGGAACGTCGGGAGCAGCGTGCCGAGCCTCACGAGCGCTCCGACGCCAGCACGCCGGCGCCGACGGCGCCCGCGTGGTTCGACAGCTCGGCCGCGATGACGTCGATCGTCGGACGGTGCTCGCCGGCCTCGAGCAGCCCGACGAGATGGCGGCGCGTCGGGGGCAGGAGTAGCGCGCTCGCCTCGGCGAGCCCGCCGCCGACGACGAACGCCGCGGGGTCGAGGACCGCCGCGATGTTCGCGAGCCCCAAGGCGAGCCACCACCCCACCTCCTCGATCACCGCGACCGCCTCTCTGTCGCCGGCAGCCGCGGCGTGGGTCACGTCCTCGCCGCGGACCGCCTCGGGGTCGCCGAGCGCCGCCACGAGCGCGCCGAGGCGCCCGGCGACTGCCGCCTCCCTCGCGAGCCGCGCGACCCCCGCACCGGACGCGTAGCGCTCCCAGCAGCCCCGCTTGCCGCACGGGCACCGCGGCCCGGCCGGATCGACCACCATGTGGCCGATCTCGCCTGCGAACCCGCCGTGGCCGCGCAGCACGCGGCCACCCGAGACGACGCCGCCCCCGATCCCGGTCCCGAGCGTCACCATCACGAAGTCGTCGATCCCCCTCGCCGAACCGAACCGGTGCTCGGCGACGGCGGCGGCGTCGGCGTCGTTGGCCAGGGTGACGGCGCGCCCAAGTCGCGCGCGCATCACCGTCGAGAGGTCCGCGCCCGACATGCTCTTGAGGTTCGGCGCGAAGACGACGACCCCGTCGAACGAGAGCATGCCCGGGACGCCGACGCCGACGGGCAGGGCGGCCACGTCGAGGTCCGAGACGGCGGCCAGGTCGTCGAGGACGCCCGCGACCGTGTCGGCCACGACGATCCCGGGGGCGTCGGCATCGAGGGGCGAGGCGCGCCGTGCCTCGGCGTGGACCGCGCCGGTCGCCGGATCGACGAGCACCGCGAGGATCTTCGAGCCGCCGACGTCGACCCCGACGGCGAGCCGGCTCACACCAGCGACTCGGCCCGGGCCTTCAGCTCGCGCAGTGCGGTGCCCTGGATCCGCTGGGCCGCCCGCTGCTTGACGAACCCGGGGATGGGAACGCGGAGCTCGACTTCCAGCTGGTAGGTGACCAGCGTCCCGCCCTCGGCGGGCTCGAACCGATACGAGCCGTCGAGCTTGGAGGTGAGATCGCCCTCCACCATCTGCCAGGACAGCACGGTCGGCGCCTGGCCGTAGTCGTAGCGCAGCGTGTAGGTGGACGACCTGCCGAACGCGGCGGCTCGGAACGTGGCCACGAGCGGACGTCCCTTTCGGTCCCGCTCGGTGACGGTCACGCTCTTCAGGTCCGCCACCCACTCGGGGTAGTCCTCGAGGTCGACCGCGACGGCGAACAGCGTGCCCGGATCCGCGGCGACGACGATGGTCTCGGTGGCCCGCTCAGTCACGTGCGCTCCTGTCGTCCACGGGGCGAAAGCCTACGACGTGGCGGATGGCCGATCGCCCATCGCGGCTGCGAGCCCGTCTGTCAACCTCGCGGCGAGCTGGTCGTAGTCGAAGCGCTCCACGGCGCGCCGTCGCGCCGCGGCGCCCATCGCCAGGCGTCGCTCGTCGTCGCCCAGCAGCGCCGTGATCGCCCCGGCGACCGCCCGGGCGTCGCCGGGTCGGTCGACCACGAGGCCCGTGGTCGCGTCGTCGACGGCCTCGAACGATCCTCCGGATCGGCCGGCGATCTGCGGGATCGCGCACGCGGCGGCCTCGAGGAACACGATGCCGAAGCCCTCCTGCTCGAGTCCGTGCCACCGGGTCCGGCAGGGCTGCGCGAAGAGGTCCGACGCACCGAGCAGGTCGACCTTCGCGGCCTCGTCGATTCGCCCGAGGAAGTGGACGCGCGCGCGGTC
>DATBQT010000186.1:0-2822 GCA_036560685.1 Acidimicrobiales bacterium | reverse complement strand
CAGGCCCGCGGAGACGCTCGGGGAGATCGAGCGCGTCGGCGAGCGTGAGCCTGACCGCCACGGGGTCGATCCCGAGCGCCGCGCATGCCAGGTCGACGAAGCTGACCGCTGGCTCGACGACGACGTCGACGTCGTCTCGCGCGCGCAGGAGTACGACCGTGCGCTCGCAGACGAGCGGCGATCCGGGCACGGCGTAGACCACGGTGCCACCTGGGTCGGCCTTGGCGAGCGCCGCAAGCTCTTCGGCGATCGACGCGTAGAGCGTGTCGAAGCTGCCCGCGTGCTCGTAGAGGGCGTCGAAGCTCTCGACACCGGGGAAGGCTGCGGCCGCGGGGTGGCGGTGCGTGCGGAGCCGCGCGGTCGAGGCCTCTTCGAGGAGTCGGCGTGTCCGAGCGGACAGGTGCTCGACGTCCGCGGGACCGAGCCCCACAACGATGACGGTGGCCATGGCGACGAGCTGGCTAGGGCAGGTTCGCCGTGGCGTTCGGCATCGAGCCCGGCGGCGGCGACGCGGGAGGCTGAATGGTGCCGCCGAGCGCCGTGGGTACCCAGGTCCCGATCGCCGGGTCGACGCGCACCACGGTGCTCGCCTGGATCTGCAGCGCGAGTGCCCCCGCGCGTTCCCCGTTCAGCTGGTGCGCCTGGTGCGCGACGGCCGCTGCGATCGCGGCGAACTGGTTGGGCGTCCGCTTTGTCGGACCTACCAGGACGTACTGCCCGTTCGACGGGAAGATCGCGACCTGACCGATCTTGAGCGGGTTGATGCTCGACCAGATCGACGGCCACAGCGATGACGTCGGCGAGAAGCAGCCGATGGCGCCGTGGACGGCCCTCGACTGGGGATCGAGCGAGTAGCGCGCCACTGCGTCGCTCAGTGCGAGCCCCGCGCTGATCTTCGCCTGCACGACCGAGGCGGTGTGCAGGTCGCGCACCAAGATGAGCGACAGGCACGACGTGTCGAACTGGCTCGCGTTCAGGTCGAACCATGCCTTGAGCCCGGGTCCGGACTCGGGGATCACTTGGGACAGCAGCGGCTCGAGCCCGAGCGTCGCCGCCTGCGCGTGCACCTGCTCGTCGACGAACCACGTCGGGAGCGACGCGAGCGTCTGGAAGCCCTGCTGTGCCTTGGTGCAGGTGAACGGCGTGGTCTGGCTGCTCGCCTGGAACGCCTCGGACACCACCCTTGTGATCTCGGACGCGAGCGACACCTCTGCGGCATTGAGCGACGCCGGCGAGAAGGCAGCAGGGTTGCGCACCCCGACGTACTGGATCGCGGCGAGCTGCTTGGCCCGCTCGTAGGTCCAGTCCGCGCTGGCCGCGTTGGACCACGAGCGAGCGGAGACGCCTGCGAACACGGGGATCGAGCTCGCGCCGCTCGAGTTCACGAAGGCCTGCGCCTGCAGGTAGCACTGGTACGACGGGCTCGCGTCGATCGCGGCAAGCTCGCTGTCGAGCTCGGTCGAGCTGAGCGAGCTGGCGCCGACCTTGACGGCGTCGGCGGGCAGCGCGAGCCCGGCTCCGACCGCGATGGCGGCGGCAGCGATCACGAGTGCCAGCACCTTGCGCATCGGGCGATGCTACCCAGCAGGGGTTGGGACTACGACGCCGGCACGAGCGCGCGCAGCAGCTCGGTCAGCTGTCGGGGCGAGGGGTCCGACCGGTCGAGCACGACGCGGACGGTGCGGGTCGCCTCCTCGTAGGCGTCGTCGCCATGGAGGCGGCGCAGCCGAACCTGGGCGGAGAGCGGTAGCTCGAGCGGCGAGAGCCGGGCGATCGCATCGCGGCGGATGCCGCCGCGGGCGGGGAGCACCTGGATCTCGCGCACGCCGCATCGGAGGCACTCGACGCGCAGCTCGGCGAGCGCGAGCAGGATCCTCGCGGGCTCGGGCAGCGGGCCGAAGCGGTCCAGCCACTCCGCTTCGACGTCGCCGAGCTCGTCGGCGGTCGTGACCCGCGCGAGGCGCCGGTACGCCTCGAGGCGGTCGTCTTCCGCGCTGACGTAGGTCGTCGGCAGGTGCGCGTCGCCGGGCACGTCGAGCGACACGGTGGGCAGGTCCGGCTTCGTCGTGCCGGTGGCCTCACCGATCGCCTCGGCGACCAGCTGGACGTACAGGTCGTAGCCCACCGCGGCGACGTAGCCGGACTGGTCCCGGCCAAGGAGGTTTCCCGCGCCGCGGATCTCGAGGTCGCGCATCGCGATCTTGAAGCCGCTGCCGAGCTCGGTGTGCTCGCCGATCGTGCGAAGCCGCTCGTAAGCCTGCTCGGTGAGGACGCGTCCCTCGGGATGGAAGAGGTACGCGTAGGCGCGCTGACCCCCACGCCCGACCCGTCCTCGCAGCTGGTGCAGCTGGCCCAGTCCCAGCATGTCGGCGCGGTCGACGATGAGCGTGTTGACCGTCGGCATGTCGATGCCGGACTCGATGATCGTCGTGCACACCAGCACGTCGCTGCGCCGCTCCCAGAAGTCGTAGACGACGCGCTCGAGGGTGCCCTCGTCCATCTGGCCATGCGCGATCACGACTCTCGCCTCGGGCACGAGCTCGGCGACGCGACGGGCGACCTGGTCGATGTCGGCGACGCGGTTGTGAACGAAGAACGCCTGTCCCTCGCGAAGCAGCTCGCGTCGGAGCGCCTCGGAGACGGCGCGCTCGTCGAACTCCCCGACGTAGGTGAGGATCGGCTGGCGATCACTCGGCGGCGTCTGGATCATCGAGAGGTCACGGATGCCGGTCAACGCCATCTCGAGCGTCCGCGGGATGGGGCTCGCCGTGAGCGTGAGGACGTCGACGCCGGTCGCGAGCTTCTTCACTGCCTCCTTGTGG
>DATBQT010000185.1:0-4365 GCA_036560685.1 Acidimicrobiales bacterium | reverse complement strand
CTTTGCCTCGCGGATCGCGGCGACGACCTCTTGGAACACCCCCTCACGGTTTACCGCCAAGTCGTGGCGGTGCTCGAGGCCGTCGACGTGCAGCACGAAGGAGAAGTATCGAGACGGTGTGAAGCGCTCGAGCCGCCGGCGAAGCAGCACGCCATTCGTGCAGAGGTAGACGTAGACCTTCCGACGGACGAGCTCGGCGACCATGCGCTCGATGTCGGGATGCAAGAGCGGCTCGCCGCCCGCGATCGACACCATCGGGGTCCCGCTCTCCTCGACGGCCCCGAGGACGTCCTCAACCGAGAGTCGTTGGCGGAGCACGGACGTAGGGTGCTGGATCTTCCCGCAGCCAGGGCAAGAAAGATTGCACGCGAAGAGCGGCTCGATCTCGACGATGAAGGGGTAGTACTTGGTCTTCTTCAGGCGATGGCGGAGCAGGTGCGAGCCGATGCGAAGGTTCTGGCGCAGGGGGACCGGCATCAGCGCACCTTGAGCGGAAGCCCGAAGTGCACGGACTCGTGTGCCACGGCCTGCTCGTCGATGTCGACGGGCCCAAGGGACCCCAGCACCTCGATGACGCCCTGGACGAGCGCCTCGGGTGCCGACGCGCCGGCGGTGAGTCCGACGGTCCGAGCGTGTGCGAGCCATCCGAGCTCGATCTGGGAGGCGTCTTCGATCAGTTTGGCCACGCAGCCCTCCTTGTGTGCGAGCTCGACGAGCCTGGCGGTGTTGGACGAGTTCTCCGAGCCGACGACGAGCATGAGATCGCATCGTCGAGCGATCGCGCGGACCGCGTCCTGGCGGTTCTGCGTCGCGTAGCAGATGTCGTCGGACGGTGGGGCGACGAGGTGATGGAAGCGGCTTCGCAGCGCGTCGACCACGACCGCCGCCTCGTCCGTCGACAGGGTCGTCTGGGTCAGGTACGCGACAGGCTGGTCGTCATCGAGATCGAGCGTCGCGACGTCGTCGACGTCCGCGACGACGTGGAAGCGGTCCGGCGCCTCGCCGACCGTGCCCACCACCTCTTCGTGCTCTGCGTGACCGACGAGGACGAGCGCATAGTCCTGAGCGGCGTAGCGCCGAGCCTCGGCGTGCACCTTCGCCACGAGGGGGCACGTGGCGTCGACGACCATGAGGCCGGAGCGCGCATCGGCGTCACGGCGGACCGTCGGCGACACCCCGTGCGCGGCGAGCACCACGACGGCGTCGTTCGGGACTTCGTCGAGCTCCTCGACGAACACCGCGCCCTTCGCCTCGAGTCCGCGCACGACGTGGGCGTTGTGGACGATCTGGCGTCGGACGTAGACAGGCGGGCCGAAGCGGTCGATCGCACGCTCCACGATCTCGATGGCTCGCTCGACGCCCGCGCAGAACGACCGAGGCGCCGCGAGCAGCACCTCCCGCGTCCCGCACGCCGCGGCCCAGCGCTCGAGAGGCCCGCGCACCGAGCGAAGTGAGCGCAGCGCTCGGACACCGCCGACGAGATGGGAGTCATTGGCGGTGTCCGAGATCGCACGCACGACGGCGAAGGGCCGGTCCTGCAGCGACGCCGAGAGCCATGCCGACTCCATGTCCACTGCGATCGCGCCGCTCACCGCGAGCGCCTGGCGCTCGCGCCCGCGCACGTAGCGGGTTGACGACACGAGAGGGCCCGTGTGCACGGACGCACGCGCCCGGCTCAGCTCGCCGACCAAGAGCCGTGCGCCAGGGAGGGCGAAGGACGCGTCGCTGTCGGTGCGACGCAGCTCGGTCGCCACGATGAGGTCCCCGGTGCGCAGGTCGCCCGCGAGCGCGCCAGCGACGCCGACCACCGCGACGGCGTCATCGGCTCCCAGTCGCCCTGTGAGGCGCGCCCCGGCGCGCCGCGCGCGCTCGTGGCCCATGCCGACGACGTGGTTCGAGCCGCCGACAGCGAGCGACTCCACGCGAAGCGGGGTGAGCACGCTCAGCGTGGCCATGTCGCACCTCCGTGGACAATGCGCCCGAGGGCCATGACGGGGAACGTGAGCCGGTACAGGTGGTAGTTGAGGTAGAAGTCGCCCGGGAACCCCGTGCCCGTGAACCACGGCTCGTCCCAGGTGCCGTCGTCGCGCTGCGTCTCGACCAGGTAGGCGACGCCTCTCGACGTGGCGTCGCCGTGCCCGCCCGCCGCGGCGAGGGCGAGGAGGGCCCAGGCGGTCTGCGAGGCCGTCGAGGGACCCTCGCCGATCGACGAGGCGTCCCGGTAGCTGCGGAGGTCCTCGCCCCAGCCGCCGTCGGGGTTCTGATGGCCCTCCAGCCACGAGACGGCGTGCACGATCGAGGGATGGTCGCGAGCAAGGCCCGCGGCGACGAGGGCAGGCACGACCGCGCCCGTGCCGTACACGTGATTGGCGCCCCAGCGCCCGAACCACGAGCCGTCGTCCTCCTGGGCGCCGAGCAGCCAGCGCACGCCCCGGTCGATCCTCGCCCGCGAGCCGCCGAGGATCGCGAGCGACTCGACCACGTGGGCCGTCACGTCCGCGCTCGGCGGGTCGATCAGCTCCCCGAAGTCGCAGAAGCGCAGCTCACGACAGAGCGTCTGGGTGTTGTCGACGTCGAACGACGCCCACCCGCCGTCGCCGCACTGCATGCCCTCCAGCCAGCGCACGCCGCGGCTGACCGCAGGGTCCGTGGCGCCGACGAGGGTGCGGCGCAGCGCGAGGAGCACCTCGGCGGTGTCGTCGACGTCGGGGTAGTTGTCGTTCTCGAACTCGAAGGACCAGCCACCTCCCGGCTCGAGCGCTGGGCGGCGGACCGACCAGTCGCCGCGCACCCTGACCTCCTCGCCGAGGAGGAAGCGCCCCGCGGACTCCAAGGCGGCATCGCCCTCGCCGATGCCGGCGTCGGCGAGGGCGCAGACCGCGAGGGCCGTGTCCCACACGGGCGATTGGCACGCCTCGATCCGGCGTCCCAGGTCGTCTTCGATCGTGAAGCCGTCGAGGCCGTTGATGCCGGCCCGCATGACCGGGTGGTCGAGCGAGTAGCCCTGCTCTCGCAGCGCGATGAGCGAGTACACCCATGGCGGCTGGATGCCGCCCCAGGATCCGTCCGCCTCCTGACGCTGGAGGATCCAGCGCTCTGCGCGCGCGAGGGCGACGCGCCGCAACCAGCGGATCGGGCGGCGCTCGTAGCGATGCAGGAGCCGGTCGAGCTCGTCGAAGCGCCCGGCCCAGTGGCGCAGCGAGCGAGCGGGTCGCTCGACGGCGCCCGTGCGCAGCTCGTCGATGCCGAAGTCGAGGCCGTGGACCGGTCGGTGCGCGCACACAACGGAGAGCGCCACGATCGTCTGGCGCGCCCAGCAGGCGAAGCTGTAGATGTTGAGCGGCACCCATGCCGGCAGCAGCACCAGCTCGGGGGGCAGCACCGGGATTTCGTCCCAGCTCCACAGCCCGAACAGCGACAGCCAGATCCTCGTGAACACACGTGACGACTCGATGCCGCCCGCCGAGATGATGAACTGCGAGGCGACGCGCAGGTGCGGGGCGTCGATCGCATCCCCGCTCAGGCGCAGCGCCACGTAGGCCTCGACCGTCGTGGAGAGGTCGGGCGGGCCGCCGTGGAACGTCGCCCAGGCGCCGTCGGCTCGCTGTCGCGAGCGGATCCACCTTGCCGTCGCCTCGGTCACGGATTGGCTCCTGATCCCCAGGAACTCACGCAGCAAGAGGTCCTCGGCGTCGATCGTCACGTTGGTCTCGAGCTCGCCTTTCCACCAGCCCGCGTCGTGCTGGCGGGACAGAAGCGCCGCGATCGCTCGATCGAGGCACCGGCGTTCGCCGTCTGACTCCTGGGGACCCGGCGATAGGGGGGCCTCGTGCCCGCGAGCGTCGAGGTCGAGCTGGTCGGTCATCGGTCCCGCGCCACCACGTAGTCGGCGATCGCGACGAGCTCGTCTCGGGGCTCGCGCGCGAGCCGCACACGGTCGAGCGCGGCGAGCGACTCGGCCAGGTGTCGTTCTCCGAGCTCGAGCGTCGCTTGGCGTGCACCGCACGCCTCGAGCGCGGCCGCCGCCGCCGCGACGTCCTCGTCGCTTCGGAGGTCACCGGTCCGCCACGGGCTGCCGAGCTCGACGCCCGCGGCACGCGCGATGCAGATGGGCAGGGTCATCTTGTGGCGCCGCAGGTCGCTGCCCACCGGCTTGCCGGTGACGCCGGGGTCCCCCCAGATGCCGAGCACGTCGTCGATGGCCTGGAAGGCGATGCCGAGGTGGTGCCCGAACGCGCCGAGGGCGTCGATCGCGTCGTCGTCCGCACCCGCGAGCACCGAGCCGAGCTGCGTGGCGCAGCTGAGGAGGGCGCCCGTCTTGCCGGCGACCATCGTCATGCACTCCTCGAGCGTGACGGCGTCCCT
>DATBQT010000184.1:0-2697 GCA_036560685.1 Acidimicrobiales bacterium | reverse complement strand
GGCGGCCGGAGATCAAGGTCTTCGGTGGCGGCGGCGGGGTCATCATCCCCAAGGAGATCTCGTCGCTCGAGGCCCACGGTGTGGCGCGGATCTTCTCCCCCGAGGACGGGGCTCGCCTCGGCCTCGCGGGCATGGCGGCCGAGATGTGCGCGATCGCGAGGACCGCCGAGCGACCCGGGCTCGACTCGGCCGACGCGGTGCTGGCCGGCGACCGCCTCGCCCTGGCGAGGGCCGTGACGTCGATCGAGGAGGGCACGATCGCCCCAGGCGTCCTCGACGCGCTCCGTGCCGCAGCGCAGGGTCGCTCGACGCCGGTCCTCGGCATCACCGGCACGGGCGGGTCGGGCAAGAGCTCGCTCTCCGACGAGCTGCTCCGCCGGTTCCGCCTCGACGCCGAGGACAAGCTGCGGATCGCCATCGTGGCGGTGGACCCGACGCGACGCAGGGGCGGCGGGGCGCTGCTTGGTGACCGGATCCGGATGAACGCGATCGACACCACCCAGGTGTACTTCCGCTCGCTCGGCGCGCGTGGCGCCCCCGGCGGGATCCCCGCGCACCTCGGCGACGTGCTCGCGGCGTGCCGGGCGTGGGGGGCGGACCTCGTCGTCGTCGAGACCCCGGGGATCGGGCAGGGCGACGCGGGCATCGAGGAGCTCGCTGACGTGTCGCTCTACGTCATGACACCCGAGTACGGCGCCCCGAGCCAGCTCGAGAAGATCGAGATGCTCGACGCGGCCGACGTGATCGCGATCAACAAGTTCGAGCGCAGGGGCGCCAACGACGCGCTGCGCGAGGTCCGCCGCCAGGTCGCACGGCTGCGCGGCCGACCCGGGGTGGACCTGGAGTCCCTGCCGGTGTTCGGGACGATCGCGGCGAGGTTCAACGACGACGGGGTGACCTCGCTGTACCACGAGATCCGCCGCCAGCTCGCCGACCATGGCCTGCAGAGGAACGCGGGCGTGCTCGCCGACCCGGGGCTGCGGTCCCCCTCGCACGCCGACGTCATCATCCCCCCCGACCGGGTCGCCTACCTCGGCGAGATCGCTCGCACGGTGCGCGAGTACCACCGAGAGACCGGGCGCCTCGCCGAGGCCGCCTCGCTCGCGGGCGCGCTGCGAACGGCGGTCGCCCACCTCGACTCGCGAGGCGCGTCGAGCGACGAGCTCGCAGGCGCCGCCAAGGAGGCTGACGAGCAGGTCGACGCGACGATGCGCGCCGAGCTCGATGCGTGGCCCGCCACGGCCGAGGCGTACCGGGGCGAGGTGTCGACCGTCGCGGGCCGCGACGTCGAGCTGCGCCGCACGACGCTGTCGGGCACCGAGGTACCGCGCGTCGCGGTCCCGCAGGCCACGGATCCGGGCACCGTGGTCCGCTACCTTCGCGGCGAGAACCTACCCGGCCGCTTCCCGTTCACCGCCGGCGTCTTCTCCTTCAAGCGCGAGGACGAGGACCCGACGCGCATGTTCGCGGGCGAGGGCGACGCCGCGCGAACGAATCGACGGTTCCACCTGCTCGCCGAGGGGCAGCCGTCGACGAGGCTGTCCACGGCGTTCGACTCGGTGACCCTCTACGGCTTCGACCCCGACGAGCGTCCCGACATCTTCGGCAAGGTCGGCAACGCCGGCGTGTCGGTGGCGACGATCGAGGACATGGCCGTGCTCTACCAGGGCTTTGACCTGTGCGCGCCGTCCACGTCGGTGTCCATGACCATCAACGGGCCCGCGCCCGCGATCCTGGCGATGTTCCTCAACGTCGCGATCGACCAGCACCTCGCCGACTTCTCCTCGGACGCGGGGCCGCCGAGGACACAAGAGGAGCGCGACCTCGTGCGCAGCGAGGCGCTCGCCACGGTCCGCGGCACCGTCCAGGCGGACATCCTGAAGGAGGACCAGGGCCAGAACACCTGCATCCTGTCCACCGAGTTCGCGCTGCGGATGATGGGTGACGTCCAGCAGTACTTCGTGGACCACCACGTCGCCAACTTCTACTCCGTGTCGATCTCCGGCTACCACATCGCAGAGGCGGGGGCGAACCCGATCACCCAGCTCGCGCTCACGCTCTCCAACGGGTTCACCTACGTGGAGTCGTGGCTGGCCCGCGGCATGGACGTCGAGGACTTCGCGCCGTCACTCTCGTTCTTCTTCTCCAACGGCATGGACGCCGAGTACACGGTGCTCGGCCGGGTGGCACGTCGGATCTGGGCGATCGTCATGAAGGAGCGCTACGGCGCCTCTGCGCGAGCCCAGAAGCTCAAGTACCACGTCCAGACGTCGGGGCGCTCGCTGCACGCCCAGGAGATGACGTTCAACGACATCCGCACGACGCTCCAGGCGCTCTGCGCGGTCTACGACAACTGCAACTCGCTGCACACCAACGCCTTCGACGAGGCGGTGACGACGCCGACGGGCGAGTCGGTGCGCCGCGCGATGGCCATCCAGCTGATCATCAACCGGGAGTGGGGTCTCGCGGGCTGCGACAACCCCCTGCAGGGCAGCTACGTGGTCGACGAGCTCACCGACCTGGTCGAAGAGGCCGTGCTCGCCGAGTTCGACCGGCTCAACGAGCGCGGTGGGGTCCTTGGCGCCATGGAGCTCGGCTACCAGCGAGGCAGGATCCAGGACGAGTCGATGACCTACGAGCTGCGCAAGCACGACGGCTCGCTGCCCATCGTGGGCGTGAACACCTTCCTCGGCCAGC